>JAATGK010000403.1 GCA_015654715.1 Alphaproteobacteria bacterium | reverse complement strand
TTCTCCACGACGCGGATTTCGAACAGCGTGCGCGGGCTTTGGGCATCGCCGTTGACCGGATCGGCTTCGGCCAGATGCAGCCAGCGCTGTTCGAAGACGCCGCCGTCCGGACGGAACACTGCTTCGATGGTGAAGGCCGTCACCCCCGCCAGCGGATGATTGTCGACAAAGATCACATCGTTCGCGCCGTCGACCGCAATCGCCTTGCCCGCCGCGGTATCGATGAGCTGCGGATTGCCCTCGACGGTGGTCTTGTGGCCGCCGATGTTGGCAAGCCGGTCGAACGTCCAAACGATGGTCATGGGAATATCTCGCTGTGAGGCACACGCCGATTCGCGGCGGCACCGATGGTATCGCTATTTGAGCCCGTCGGGCAGCGTCAGAAACGCATCCGGCGTCAGCGCCGCTGGCGTAAAGCGCGCTTCGTAAACCGAACCTTTGAACCAGTTGACCTTGTTGATCCTCACCCCCACCGAGGTATGGCCCGGCCCTTGCGGCTGGAACGCGATCGGCACCTCGGACTGCAACACGCCGTCGACATAGGAGCGGAACACCTTGCCGTCATAGGTCATGGCGACGCGATACCAGGGACCGATCGGGAACGTCTTCTCCGGCACCATCATCGCCGAGTTGTAACCCGGCCCGTTGGTGAAAGCGTCGAGATACCAGCGCCCGTCCACGACCCGAATTTCGAACAGGGATCGCGTGCCGGTGTCGGCCCCCGTCTTGGGATCGATCTCGGCCAGATGCAGCCAGCGCTGCTCGAACGGGCCGCCTTCGGGGCGGAAAATCGCTTCGGCGGTGAAGGTCGCGGCGCCCGCCAAGGGATGGGCGTCGATGAACAAGGCATCGCCGATGCCGTCGAATTGGACCGCGGGCCCAGCGCCGGTCGCGATCACGTGCGGCTTGCCCTCGCTATGCGTTGCCACGCCGCCGATATGATCGAGCCGGTCGAACCGCCACACCGTCCCCGACTGCGCGCTCGCGCATCCGGCCAGCAGAGCAAAAGCAGCAAGCAAGGAAAAGAGGCGCATCGGCGTGCTCCTACCTGGAGGATCAGACCTTATAAAACTCGCGATACCACGCGACGAATTTCGGTACTCCCACCGAGATCGGGGTGGTGGGCGAAAAACCAAGCTCGCGCTTGGTGTCTTCGATGTCGGCATAGGTCGAAACCACATCACCGGGCTGCATCGGCTCGAAGCGCATCTTGGCCTTGACCTCGAGCGCGCCTTCCAGCGCGGCGATAAAGTCGGTCAGCTTCTCCGAAGCGTTATTGCCGAGATTATAGACCTTATGCGGCGGCTTTTCTTGCGGCGGCGTCTCCATGGCGGCGAGGATTCCGGCCACGATGTCGTCGACATAGGTGAAATCGCGCCACATTTCGCCGTTGTTGAATACCGCAATCTCTTCGCCCGCCAGCATGGCGCGGGTGAACAGGAACGGCGCCATATCGGGGCGGCCCCATGGTCCGTACACGGTGAAAAAGCGCAAACCCACCTGCGGAATGCCGTAGAGGTGAGCATAGGTGTGCGAGATCAGCTCGTCGCTGCGCTTGGTGGCGGCATACAGCGATTGCGGCGTTTCGACGGCGTCGCCGACCGCGAACGGCAGCTTGGTGTTGCCGCCATAGACCGACGACGAACTCGCGTAGACCACGTTCTTCAGGTTCTTGAGCTGGCGCGCCAGTTCCAGCACCACCACATGCCCCATCACATTGGCGGTGACGTAGGCATAGGGATTGATCAGCGAATAGCGCACCCCCGGCTGGGCGCCGAGATGAATGATGTGGGTGAAGTCCTCATCCTTGAGCGCCAGCATCGCCGCGTGATCGGAGAAGTCTTGCCGCAGGAAGCGGAAACCGTCGTGCCGCACCAGCCGCGACAACCGCGCCCCTTTCAACCGCACGTCGTAATAATCGTTGAGGCAATCGAGACCGGTCACGGCCAGCCCGCGCGCCAGCAGCGCCTCGCAGGTGTGATAACCGATGAAACCGGCGGCGCCGGTCACGAGCACGCTCATGGCTGCTCCGGATGAGATTCTGATGTGCTCTTAATCCAACTTTGCGCCGCTGCCTATGGGGCGGATGGCGGGGTCTCGTCCTTCAGCGCCTTGTAGACGAACGCCGGTGCGGCAAATCCCAACCCGTAGAGGAACGGTGCCAGTATGAAATCGAGGCCTTCAAGCAGCGGCAAACGGTTCGCGGTCTGGCGCATTTCCTCGGCCGAATGGCGCAGTTGGGCGGCCTGATCGCCCATCAATTCGATGTGAGGATTGAAGCTGTCCGGCCCCAGGATGATCCCGCGCGCCGCAAAATAGACCAGAGTCACCGGCAGACCGACCGCGAGGCTGACGAGGAGCATGCGCCAGGCATTGCCCTTCAAAAGTTGCCAGCTCCGCTCCAATCCGATGCCGCCGTCCATGACCGCTCCAGGCAACATCAACGAGCCGAGCCGGACGAAGCCGTAGATCAGCAGCGGGCTGAGCACGAGCCCTATCAACAACGCCATGCCGAGCGCTTGCTGGCCCGGCACCAGTGCTTTGGTGGGCAGCGGAACCACGCCGGAAACGACCATGCCGGCAATCATGCAGACGAGAGCGACCAAGGCCAGCAGCGCCGCCAGCGCCAGCATGCCGCCGACCACGCGCAATTCGGTGCCGCCGAGCGAGAAGCGCAGCCATACCGGCCGGTCCAGCGGCTTGAGAATTTCCCGGCAGATCGCCACCGCAATCACCGCCTTGAGCAGCAACTCGACGAAGGCGAAGGCGAATTGACCGGCAAACACCGGCCCGAGCTGTGAAACATCGCCCGAATCCAGCGCTACCGCCCGCGCCGCCAGGAAATGGCCGTTGACGAAATAGTCGGCGACCGTCAGGACAATGATCGGAAGCCAGATCAGGGCGATTACTTTTTCCAGGCTCACGAAGGCGAACCGGTACGCCAACAAAATGATCTGCCCCACAGGAAGCTTCTTCATACGCAGTCCTTTTCGATGCCGCAGGTCATCGGCGTGAGGCCTTATAAGCGGTTCCGGCAGCGCCCGCCATCAGCGGCGTATGGTTAACCCTGCCGCGATGGTCACACGCCGGACCGATGTTTTGGAAAAGAGATTTGCGGGCGTCGACCGCCGCCCCCCAAACGGAAATCTCTTCGCGGCTCGTCCTATAAGCCCACTTGGATATTAGACTACTCCACCCTCGGTTTTGCGACAAATCCAAGGTGGGGCGCCATGACAAGCGGGTGCTCTCTAACTAGACTCGTTCCAGTCCCTAGGAGTTCCTCATGGCTTTTCGCGACTACGGCCGATTCGATGGGATCGGTCTTGCCGAATTGGTGGCGGCCGGGGACGTCAGCGCCGCCGAACTCCTCGACGAAGCCATTAGCCGTGCGGAGCGAGCCAATCCGGCGCTGAATGCGATCGTCTACCAGGATTACGAACGCGCCCGCGCCACGGCAACGGGCGCACTGCCGCAAGGCGCCTTCACCGGCGTTCCATTCCTGTTGAAAGACATCACGCTGCAAATGGCAGGCACCCCGACGCGGCAGGGTTCGCGCTTCTGGCCTGCCGCCCCCGCCGATCACGACAGCGCTCTGATGACGCGTTTCAGAAACGCCGGATTGGTCGCGTTCGCCAAAACCAATGTGCCGGAATTTGGCTTGGTGCCGACCACCGAAGGCAAACTTTACGGCACCGCGCATAACCCGTGGGATTTGTCGCTGTCGCCGGGCGGATCGTCGGGCGGATCGGCGGCCGCGGTGGCGGCGGGCATCGTGCCGCTGGCGCACGCCAATGACGGCGGCGGCTCGATCCGCATTCCGGCGTCATGCTGCGGCCTGGTCGGACTAAAGCCGACGCGCGGGCGGGTATCGTCGGGGCCCGACCAGCCGGACGGCGTTGACGGCCTTGCCATCGAACTGGTGGTGTCCCGCAGCGTGCGCGACACCGCCGCCGCGCTCGATGCGGCAGCCGGCAACGAACCCGGCGATCCCTATAGCGCCCCGCCTGCACCTGCCTCCTATCGCACTGCTGCGGAGACCGCACCGCGGCCGCTGCGCATTGCCTTCACCAATCATCGTCTCGATGGCACCATCGTGGCGCCCGAGTGCGTCGCTGCGGTTGAACACGCCGCGCATCTCTGCCGTGCGCTCGGTCACGAAGTCGAAGAAGCCGCGCCGGAAATTCCGCTGGAGCTTTACGAGCCGGCATTCACCGATTTGTGGTGCAGCCATCTTGCCGCCGCGATCGATTTTCTGGCGCGTACCAACCGCCAGACGCCGGGACCGGACAAGCTCGAAGGCTTGACGCTGGCGTATTACGAACGCGGCAAAACGGTTTCGGCGGCACGCTATATTCAATCGAAAATCGTCCTCGGCCACATGGCGCGCGGTGTGGCGCGGTTCCACCAGCGCTATGATCTCTGGCTGACGCCGACCCTAGGTGAGCCGCCCTGGAAACTCGGCCGTTTCGATCCCGACCGCACCGATCTCACGGCCGCGATGGCGGAATTCGGTGCCTATGTTCCGTTTACGCCGCTCCAGAACGTCACCGGCCAGCCGGCGATCAACCTGCCCTTGTTCTGGACCGCCGCCGGCATTCCCATTGGTGTCCAGTTCGTGGGCGCTTTCGGTGACGAGCTGACTTTGCTACAGCTCGCGACCCAGCTCGAACGCGCCCATCCGTGGGCGGAGCGATACAATGGAATTGCCCTCTGACATGACCAACTCGATCCACATCATCGGCGGCGGCCTCGCGGGCTCGGAAGCGGCGTGGCAAGCGGCAACGGCGGGGGCGCGCGTGATCCTGCACGAGATGCGCCCGGTCCAGACCACCGACGCCCACGCTACCGAGGGACTGGCCGAACTTGTCTGCTCGAATTCGCTGCGCTCCGACGATGCCGAAAACAACGCCG
>JAATGK010000366.1 GCA_015654715.1 Alphaproteobacteria bacterium | reverse complement strand
TGCAAGGCGATGTCGTCGAAGGTGCCGTGCGGCAGCATGCCGATCAGTGGCGCGCCGCCGTTGAAGCCGACCTGCGACAGCGCCAATCCCCGTCGGCGGTCGAGCCGCGCTTGAACGGATGGCGTGGCGATGTCGATCATCCGCTCGGCGATCACCGGCCCTTGCGGGGCAGGCGGCAAGGGTGCGTCGGGATAGGAAAACCGTTGCAGCGCCGCTTTCAGGCGCTTCTCCAGACCGCTCCAGCGTTTGGCGGTAATGTGGGTGCGGAAATCGCTTGCCCAGAGATAGCACAGCTCTTTCCACGCCCACGGCTCGGCGCCGGATGCTTCGAGCGCCTGGTAAAGCTTCTGGCAGGCGGCATTGATGAAAAGATCATCGCGGCCCGTCACCGCCCAGCGCGATAGATTGTATTTCGGCTGCTTCTTGACCGGAATCGGTACCGCCGCTGTTTCAAGCCGTAGTTCCGCGCCCGGCGGCCCGTCAAGGAGATCGCACGGCCGTATCACGGTGCAGGCAGGCTCTGCCTGCAGGCGGGCAAAGGCGTCTTCCAGCTTCTGCCATTCGGAAACGTCGCCGATTTTTTCTTCGGTTTTGTAGCGGCCGGGGCGGAAATCGAAAATCTCCGCATCGCTGGCATAAACGCAAAGCGCGCGCGCCGCGGTGCCGCGCTGGCGGCGGACGTAACCGAGGTAATCGTCGAGCGCGATATCGCCATGGGCATAGCGCTGCAGCTTCTGAAAGGCGACGGTGTTCGACCAGATCAGCGCGATGCTTCGCCCATCGGCCCCGCGCGCGCGCTGCAGCCCATAACCGGTTTCGGCCGGCCAGTCATGGGTGGACGCCGGATTGTCCCAATCCATGATCAAGGCTTCGTAACCCGCGTCGAGATAAAGCCCGACCAAGCCGCCCGAATAAGCCTGTTCATTGACCAGCGCGAGGCGCGGAAGGGTGCCGAGCAGACGCTGGTAAATCTCGTTGCCGATTTTCAGATTCGCTTCGGTCACCCGCCACGGCACCAAAGGTCCGATCATCTGGCTGTAGCCGCAGCCGATGAATTCCACTTTGCCGCTCGCGATCAGCCGCTTCAGATCGGCGATCCAGTCCGGGGCCCGCAACGCGATTTCTTCCAGCGTGAAACCGGACGCTTCGACGCCGATCGGTCCGAATTTCTCGGCGAGGCGCAGCAGCGGCTTGTAGCAGCGTTCGATCACCTCACCGCGCTGTTCCTCTTCGATCGAGGAATAGGCAAGGTTGAGATGAAAAAAGGCAAAGAGATTGAGTGTGCCGGCTTCGGCTGCAAATGCCGAGGCGGAATACGGCGCCGTCATTGGGTGACGACCCGAATGCGCGACAGAGCGGTGGCGGCATTGGCTCGCGCGGCTTCGCGGCTTGCACCGGTGGCGATCACCATGGCGCCCGAGGGGCGTTTGTCGCCGGCCGGCGGAATCACATCGCCCTTTTTTGCGGTGATGTTGACTTCCAACACGCCGGGCACGTTCCATGCCTCTTCGCCGCCGCTGGTCGCCACCACGGTGCCGGGATCGGGGAAAATGTAACGCTGGGTGATGAACTTCTGATATTTCGGCGTCATTTCGTCGGGCGCCGGATTTTCACCCAATGCCACACGAATGGCGCAACCGATGAAATCGACACCGGTGTTGAGCGGAATTTCCTGGGTGCAGAAGAAGCCGCCGGAAAGTCGCGCCGCCAGCTCGATGACATAGACCTGGCCGTCATGCACCACGATGTCGCCTTTGACGGTGCCGCGGGTGACGCCTAGCGCCACGGCCGCATCGGCCTGTACATCGAGCACGCGCTCGTAGATGTCGGCCGACAGTGCGGTCGGCATGTCGCCGCCGTTTTCGATGAAGTAAGGCGCGTACTTATCAAGGTATTCGTAATTGCGGTCGCTGAATCCAGAGGTGTAGCAGACCCCGTCCACCACCACCGATTCGGTCGAGATTTGCGGACCCGGCAGATAAGCTTCCACCATCACCCGCTGGGTCGGGGAATAAGCGCGGGCAAATTGGAACGCCTTGGCGAGGTCTTTCACCAGTGAAAGGCGTTGCACGCCGCGGCTGCCGCGGCTGTCGACCGGCTTGATGACGAGATCGGGGCCGCGCTCGGCGACGATGCGCATCAGCTCTTGTGGCGTCGCCACCGCGGAAAACCACGGCACCGGCACGCCGCATTCGGCAAAACGCACTTTCATGGCGAGCTTGTCGGTCGCGAGCTCGGCGCTCTTGCGGGTGAGGCCGCTCAGTCCCAGCCGTTCGTTGACCGCCGCCACGGTGAGCGGGGCGTCGGCGGCGACGCAAATCACGCCGTCGATTTTGCGAATCTTGTTGTGAAAGCGTTCGGCGGCCGCGGCGGTATCGGCCGGACCGTAGACGTCGGCGATCAGCGCCGAGTCGGCGATGGCAAACCCCGGGGCCTCGGGGTTGATGTCGCTACAGACGACATTGAGCCCCATGTCCTTGGCCCGTTTGACCGCGGCAGCCGCTTCGACGCCGCCCGAGATGATAAGCAGCGTTTTCATCCGAAATACATGCCGCCGTTCACATTGATGGTCTGACCGGTGACATAACTGGCTTCCGGCGAAGCGAGGAAGGCGACCACGTCGGCGATTTCCTTGGCATAAGCGATGCGCCCGAGCGGAATCGCGGAAGCCTTCTTCTTGCCGGCCTTGGTGTTCAGTTCTTTTTGCGCCATATCGGTGGCGACCAGGCCCGGCGAAACGGCATTGGCGGTGATGCCGCTGGCCGAATAAAGCCGCGCCAAAGACTGCGTGAAGTTGATCAGCGCCGCCTTCGATGCCGCATAATGGACTTGGTTACGGCCGCCCCATTGACCGCCGATCGAGACGATGTTGACGATGCGGCCCCAGCTCTTCGCCACCATCTCCGGCAGACATTCCTGCGCCAGGATGAACGGCCCGCGCAGATTGGTTTCCAGCATGCGGTCCCACTGCGCGTCGGTGATGGTCTCCATCGGCCGCTCGTCGGCGATAGCGGCATTGTTGACCAGAATTTCCACCGGCGCCTTGAAGTGCTTTTTCGTCTTGGCCAGCGCGCTCTGAATAGTTTTACGCTTGCGCTGATCGAGCTTGACCGCAAAGGCGTTGTCGAACGCGGCTTCCAATTCCTCGGCGCCGGCGGCATTGGTGTTGTAGCCGACCGCTACCGAGGCGCCCGCTTCGAGCAGTGCCAAAGCGATGGCCTTGCCGATACCGCGCGAGGCGCCGGTAACAAGCGCGATCTTGCCGTTGAGATTGGTCATTGCAAATGTTCCTTGCGCTCAATGGAACGCTTGGCGGCGGCGGCGATGTACGGCGCCGTGATCTGGAAGTGCTCCGCCAACTCGTCGGGCTCGCCCGAAGTGCCGAAAGTATCTTTCAGGCCGACGAACTCGATCGGGCAGGGGTGATGCTTGGTCACCGCTTCGGCGACGGCGGACCCCAGACCGCCATAGATATTGTGGTCTTCGGCGGTGACGAGGCAGCCGGTTTCCAGCACGCAGCGCTTGAGCAGCGCTTCGTCGATCGGCTTGATCGTCGCCATGTTGACGACGCGCGCGTCGATGCCTTCCGCCGCCAGAAGATCCGCGGCTTGCAGCGAGCGGGCGACTTCGACGCCGCACGCCACCAGCGTCACATCGGTACCGTGACGGATGATCTGGCCCTTGCCGATTTCGAAGACGTGATCGTCGTCGAACAGACGCACGGCGCTGGAGCGGCCGGTGCGCATATAAACGGGGCCGTCGTATTCCAGGATCGCGCGGGTGGCGAGCGCCTGTTCGATCGGATCGGCCGGTGAAATCACCACCATGCCGGCGATGGCGCGGAAGGCGGCGAGGTCTTCAAAGGCTTGGGCCGAACCGCCGTCGGGCCCGACATCGAGGCCGGGATGGCTGGCGACGATCTTGACGTTGCGATGGGTATAGCCAACCGACAAGCGGACCTGTTCATAAGCGCGCTCGAGGAAGCAGGCGAAACCGGTGACGACCGGAATAAGGCCGGTGGCCGCGAGGCCGCTCGCCGCCGCCACCATGTTCTGCTCGGCGATGCCGAACTGGATGAATTTGTCGGGATGGGC
>JAATGK010000165.1 GCA_015654715.1 Alphaproteobacteria bacterium | reverse complement strand
CGTGCCTGTTCCTCAAATAGTCGGGCGCGCCACCGGCCTCATCGCATGCTCGCCCCGGTGCACAGCATCGCGGTTGTGAGCCGCTTACCCAACGCAACCATTTGGAGTATGGTTCGCCCGTTGTGGGGCATGAGGGGGACATGGGGGTGAGTACACAAACCGCCGATACGGTGGCACATAGCACGTCCGTCAAAACGGCGGATGGCGTCGCGTGGCGGTTTCACGAGGTCGGTACAACATTCCGCCATTTCCCGGCCGACCTGAAGCTCGACAATGTCGAGCCCGAGTCCTTCAGCAAGGCCGGACCGGAAGAGCGCAGCGAAATCCAGCAACAGATGAATACGCTGCTCGACCGCACGCGGACACGCACCGAGATGTTTCCGGATTCGCGGATGACGTATCAGCTCGGGCGGATGTACTTTCGCGTTTTCGCCGATGAAACCGCGCTCAACTTCCCCAATGCCGATAACGACCTGCGGGCGCTGTATGAGCGCTTCGCGTATCTGTTTCGCACCAGTTATGGCCACAAGATCGTGATGAAGCGCGGCATCATCCTGGGCACGATCGCCACGTTCTGCGCCCTGATCTGGCTCAGCAACGAGCTTTTCCGTGCGGCGCCCGCGTTGGCGAGCCTGCACGGGACCTTCTATGGCACGCTGGTGATTTTCCCCTTGAGCGCGCTGGTGGCTTACGGCCTTTATATGCTCGTTCTGGGCCGGGTCGATCAGGAATTCACCACCGCCTTGCAGCAATCCTGCATCGCCGTAAGCCAAAACACGCTGCAACGCCTCGCCGCGCTCAAGGCCTGCATCGACAACATCCAGATCGCCATCCGCGATTCCTACGACCTCGACGAAGGCAAATGGATGGCGCAATCCGATTACCTGATGGCACTCACCATCTGGCTGCCGCTGCGCGTCTTGCACATCGAACGCTATTTTCAAATGACGATGTGGCGCGTGCACCGCAACTACGTCTATATCCAGTACGGCGCCGCCGCGCTGCAATTCGTTGCGATCGCATTGGTGTTGGTTATTGCGGCGGGCGTCGGCCCGAACCACATCATCGGCGGCTGGCAGGGCGAGATTCTGTTCATGATCGCCGTCGCCGCCTTCGGCTGGATCTCGTTTATCGGTCAGAGCACCGGCGTCGAATACATTCGCGACAATATTCCGATCGACCAGTGGAAGACGTTCGGCGAACTCAGGGTGGATACCGTGGTCAGCGGCGTGGTCGGCTTCCTGATCAAGAAATTCATCATGCTGCGCGACGTCGGCCGGCCCAACCACTAGGCGGGTGCCGGCGCTATGCCGCTTTGCGCCGCTGCTCCTCTTCGCGCACCAGCCGGAACGCCGAGCGCGACGCCACCGGCAAATCGCGCAGCACCAGCCAGCCCTTGCGCGCCTGAAACATCCGCATCAGGCGCCGACCGAGCGCCTTTGCGATGTCCGGCCACAGAAGCGCAACCGTCAGCGGCACGACGAAACAGACGACCACGGACCAATAGAACATGACGTAAGTCGGATGCAGCGGCGCAAAAAGCCGCCAAATGCACCACGCGATAACGCCACCGACAAACGTCTTAATCCCATAAGCGGACGCCATACCAAAGCTCTCCACTGTGCCAATAGTAAATAAGCACGGACGGCGGAGGTTCAAGGTTTTGGCGTGCCGTTATAGACATCCGCAACACTTCCCACCTGGGTCCCCTCCCCCACATCGCTTCGCGATGTTCGCCGGAGATGACAGGTTGGGGCGTGCACCAGCGCATTGCCATTGCCGTTCAGCCGTGATGGGGTGCGGAAGGAAGAAAAATTGCTATCGGAGTGCCGCCCCATGAAATCCGAACACGACAAAATGCTCGCGGGCGAGCCGTTTGATGCGCATGGGGCGGAGTTGATTGGGGTGAGGAACAAGGTGAAGGCCATTCTTCACCGCCTCAACGTCACCGAGTATCACGCCGACACCATGCAGGATGTCATCCGCGAGTTGTGTCCGAATTCGGCGCCCGATCTTTATCTCGAGCCGCCGTTTCATTGCGACTATGGCGTCCATATCCATGCCGGGCCGGGCGTGTTCGTCAATTTCGGTTGTGTGTTTTTGGACGGCGGCACCATCACCATCGGCGAGAAAACCCTGATCGCCCCGGGGGTGCACATCTATACCGCGCGCCATCCGCTGGATCTGGCCGATCGGCTCGAATGGGAAGACGTCGCGCCGGTGGTGATCGGCAAGCATTGCTGGATCGGCGGCCACGCCACCATTTTACCCGGCATCACCATCGGCGACCGCAGCGTGGTCGGCGCCGGTGCGGTGGTGACCCGCGACGTGCCGCCGGACACCCTCGTCACGGGCAATCCGGCGCGCGCGGTCAAGCGGTTGAACGGAAAATAGCGCGAGCCCCCCTTCCCGGCTACGCCGCGGCAAGCCCGGTCACTTCTTGCAGGGCCAGACTTCGTCGATGCCGGTCCACATCAGGTCGGGGAGCGCGTCGTTGGCATATTTCTGATCACCGTTGGCGGTGTTCTTCAGCCAGTCGAACAGCTTGGCGGCGGCGTCGTTGTCGGAGACCTCTTTCGGAATGCACCCGTATTCGGCGCTCCGCGCCGACTTGACGGCGCTGAGGGTGATCGATCGGCAGCCACCGGCATCGGTCGAACAACTTGTCACGAAGGCATTGAGCGATTTGGTGTTGGTGGCTCCCGCGGCGGCGGCCGCGGCTGTCATAGCCGCCAGGGCGGCCAGAGCCGCCAGAGCCGGAACAAGACGCTTGATCATGATTCTCCTCTTGTGGTGGCCTTGAACGAGTGGGGACGCGGAACAGCCATCCGGACCGGGCACGCGCATCGGCGACGGCCACCTTCCCTTAGTGTAAGCCGTATTCCGGCGATTTCCAAAGCGAGCGGCAAAACCCCCGGTATACCGGGAAAACGGCCACGGCCAAGGAGGCAGCGGCCCGGGCCGCCAGCACTCACACCGCCAGCCCCTGCTCCAGATCGGCAATGATGTCGCCGGCATCTTCCAAACCGACCGAGAGGCGGAACAGGCCTTCGCCCGCCAGGGAGCGATATTTCTCCGCCTCGGCACCCGCGAGGTGGAACGAGGTGCGCAGCAGATCTTCGGTCGGAATGTAGAAAATGAGGCTGCGCGTTTTGCCCAGCGACACCGCATAAGCGACGAGTTTCAGCCGCGCCCCGAACGCGGTGGCAAGCGCCGCGCTGTTTTTGGCGGTGAAACTGATCATGCCGGAAAAATTCGCCATCTGGCGGCGGGCAATCTCGTACTCGGGATGCGACGCCGCCCCCGGCCAGATCACGCGCCCGATGCGCGGGTGATGTTCCAGAAAGCCGACCACGGCGCGCGCGTTGCTCTCATGCAGCGCCATGCGGGCGGGCAGCGTCTCCAGCCCGCGCAACATCAGCCAAGCGGCAAAGGGATTGAGCACGCCGCCGAAATGAATGCCGGCGGAGGTGCGCAAGGTACCGATCGCATCGGCCGTTCCGATCACCGCACCGCCGAGCGCATCGCCATGACCGCAGATGTATTTGGTCAGCGAATGCACGACGAAATCGGCACCCAGCGCCAGCGGCCGCGTCGCCACCGGCGTCGCCATGGTGGCATCGACCGACAGTTCGGCGCCGCCGGCATGGGCGATCTTCGCCACCGCCGCGATGTCGGCCCGCCGCAGCAGCGGATTGGCGGGCGTTTCGATGTGCCCCAGACGCGTCTCGGGCCGCATCGCGTTCGCCACCGCCGCGGCGTCGGATTCATCCACCGTGGTGACCGCGATGCCGAGCCCGGGCAGCACATCATGCGCCAATTCGGCCACCCCGGCGTAACAGATGTTCGACAGCACCAGATGATCGCCGCTTTTCAGCTTCGACAGGAACAACCCCGACACCGCCGCCATGCCGCTGGCGAAGGTGAGACAGCTCTCGCCGCCTTCGAGCGCCGCCAGACGCGCTTCCAGCACAGCCGCGGTGGGATTGCCCCAGCGGACGTAGAAATGCGGCGCATCGGCTTTGAGATCGGCGGCGGAAAAGCCGATGCCGTCCGGATCGGCATAAAAACTGGTGGCGGGGACCAAAGGATTGCCGAGCGGCGCACCCGGCTCGCGCGAACCATCACCGGCATGCAGCGCCAGCGTGGCGGGCTTCCAATCGGCTGGATCCGGCATCGTCTCTCCTTCGGGCTTGCAGCGCCGCGGCATTGGCGCTTTGTTCAGGGTTTCAACGCTTGATGATACGCTTATGTCCCACACCACGCGCGCGACCCAGTTTCTCCAGCAGAACAGCGTGAAATTCACGCTCGCCGAATACGTCTATGATCCCAATGCCGACCGCATCGGCATGGCGGCGGCGGCCGCGATGGGCGTCGAGGCGGCGCGCGTCTTGAAAACCTTGATGGCCACCGTCGACGGCAAGCCGGTCTGCGTCGTGGTGCCGTCGGACTGCGAAGTCAGCATGAAGAAACTGGCGGCGGCGTTCGGCGGCAAAACGGCGGCGATGATGAAACCGGCCGATGCCGAACGGCTCACCGGCTATCATGTCGGCGGCATCTCGCCCTTCGGCCAGAAGAAGACCGTGCCGACCGTGCTGGAGGAGCTCGCCCTGGTGTTCGATGAGGTCTATCTCAACGGCGGCCAGCGCGGCTTGCAAGTCAAAATGGCGCCCGGCGACATCATCCGGGTACTGAATGCGCGCGCGGCCGATGTGATCGCCTGAGGCCGGATAACGGACTCGCCTCTTACGAGAAGTCCTTTTGGGTTCGCTTCTTTTTGCGGACGGCTCGAGGTTTGCGCCGCTTGGCGCCCGTCTCGCCGTGTAAGCCGCTCGCGAGCGCGAAAGTGACAAGCTCCAACTCGTCGGTGGCGATGCCATGCGCCCGCATTATCAGATCGAGCCGGGCGATCCGCAGCAGCGCGGCCGTGTCGTCGAGACGGGCCGCTTGAGCCGCCGCGATGACGTCGTCGAGTTCCGTGATGAGCGGTTGTAGCGCGGATGGTTTCGTTTTCATTGTCTACATTTTCGCGCGACGAAGGGTCCCTATGATAATGCCTATGCGTCTCAAACAAATTCGGGAAGACTGTGATTCGGTGAATTTTCGTGAATCCGGTCCCTAGGGAATGATCAGCGACACCGCCATGACCGCGATCGGCCAACGCATCCGGCGCCTGCGCGAAGGCAAAGGATTTTCGCGCAACGTGCTGGCTCACGAAATTGACGTCGACGTCAGTTCCATTGCCGGCTGGGAAAGCGGCAAGCGATTGCCGCGCGATGCGTTGCGGGCGCGCCTCGCCCAGGCCCTCGATTGCGAGCTGCCGCTTCTGATGTCGCCGCAGTTTGAAACCGAAACGCCGACCTCGGTGACCGTGCTCGATGCCACCAGCGAATTGCCGCGCATCCTCACCGAATGTGCCAAGGGCGTGCGTCACACGCTGCGCGCCGTGCGACTGTCCTCGCCCTACGCCACCGCCGTCCATGTGCAAACCGAGGCGCGCCGGATCATCAACGAGCGGATCATGGCGCAGACGCTGGAAGTGCAGCGGGTGGAAATCTTCTACACCCTGGAACGGTTGCAGGAGACGCTGTCGAACATCCTGCGCTACGACGGCAAGGCTTATTACGTGAAGGCCTATTGCGTCGGCCTGACGGAAGTCGTGCCGTTCCTCGGCGGCTACGGCTTCGACGATCGTGAGATCCTGCTGGGCGGCTACTGGACCGGCTCGCCACCGCAACATAATCCGGTCTTGCGCATCCGCGGCCTGGCGATCCGCACCTTCTTCTTGAGCTACTGGAAAGATATCTGGGGCCGCGGCGTTCTTCTCAACGGCCATGGCGGACACGACCTCGCCACCGTGCGCGACGTGGCGCTGAAGATGGGCCTCAAGCCGCGGGCGTGGCGCCGGTTTGTCGAAGAAGCCGCCAGCCTCGAAACCGGCGACGGTGTTCCGCCGATCGTTTAGAGCGGCTTGACGAACAAAAAATCGGTGAAGGCATAATCGCCCATCTTCACCGGCACTTCGGCGGCTTTGGTGAAGCCGAGGCGGGCGTACGCGGCCTGCGCGGCGAGATTGCCGTTGTTGACCAGCAAATGAATCTCGGCGGCAGGTGCGAAGGCGTCGACCACCGTTGCCATCAGCATCCGGCCGACACCGCGCCTTTGCGCCTCGGGCAGGACATACAGCTTCTTGATCCAGACCGCGGCGCCGTCGCGATAGCCCGACGCAAAACCGAGCGCGACCGCGCCGTCATAAGCCGCCCAGAAGCGGTGACCGGCAGCGTATTCCGCGCGCAAATTATGGGGTGAGTAGATGGAAGCGAGAATGTTGGCGATTTGCGCAGGCGTCAACACGTCCGCATACGCCTGCGGCCAAACACGATAAGCCAGATCGATGACGAGCGGAAAATCGGCTTCCGTAAGCGAGCAAATGACAACCATGATTGCTATTCCAATTCCGGATACGGGCCTTTGCCGCCTTCGGCGATGAAACTGTCGATGCGCTGGTCCAGCACCGGCAGCGGCACCGAGCCGAGCTGCAACACCGCATCGTGGAAGGCGCGAATGTTGAATTTCGGCCCCAGCGCTTTCTCGGCTTTGGCGCGCGCCGCGCGGATCGCCATTTCGCCGAGATAATAGGACGTCGCCTGCCCCGGCCAGGTGATGTAGCGGTCGATTTCGGTTTCGATCTCATGCTCGGGCAGCGCCGTGTTGTCATGGAAATACGCAATGGCTTTGTCGCGGGACCAGCCTTTGGAATGGATGCCGGTATCGACCACCAGCCGCGCCGCGCGCCAGACCTGGAACGACAACATGCCGAAACGGTCGTAGGGCGTGTGGTACATGCCCATCTCTTGCCCCAGCCATTCCGCGTAAAGCGCCCAGCCTTCGCCATAGGCGGAGATATAAGAGTGGCGGCGGAAATCGGGCAGCGAGGTGTCCTCCAGCGCTAAGGGCATCTGGAAGGCGTGGCCCGGCGCGCTTTCGTGCAAGGTCAGCGCCGTCAGGCCGTAAAGCGGCCGCGCCTTCAAATTGTAAGTGTTAACGAGATATTCGCCCAAGCCGCCGCGCGCCGACGTATAGAACGGTGCGATGTCGTCCGGCACGGGACGGATGGCGAAACGGGCCCGCGGCAACAGGCCGAAATAGAGCGCCGCCTTGCCGTCGAACTCCTTGGCGATCCAAGCGGCGCGATCGAGCAAGGCTTGCGGCGTCGTCACATAGAAGCGCGGATCGCTGCGCAGGAACGCGAGGAACGCGGTGAAATCGCCTTTGAAGCCGGTCTCGCGCATCACCGATTCCATCTGGCCGTGAAGCTTGGCGACTTCGGCAAGACCGAGGCGATGAATCTCGTCCGGCGATTTGGCCAGCGTTGCATATTCGACGATCTGCTGATGGTAATAAGCCTTGCCGTCGGGCAGCGCTTCGGCGGCGAGCGTCGTACGCGTGTGCGGGACGTATTCGTCCTCCCAGAATCTGGCGAGATCGCGATAGGCCGGTTGCACCACGGTGGCGATCACCGTCACCGCTTCCGCGCGCAGGCGCTCCTGCTCGGCGGCGGGAATGGTCGCCGGCATCGCCTTGAACGGGGCATAAAACGTCGTGTCTTCGGGCCTCGCGTTGGCGACCGCCAGAATCGAGGCGCCGCGACCTTGCAGCGTCACCCGCGGCGGCGTGAAGCCGCGCGCCAGACCGAGCCGCATGTTGGCGATGTTTTCGGCAAAATAACGCGGCACCTCGCCGATCTGAGCAATCCAATTTTTGTAATCGTCGAGGCTGCGGAACGGGCGGCTGGAACGGTAATCGAATTCACCCCAGAAATTGGAATCCGAATTGGCCGGCATTTCATAGCCGCGGAATTTCTGCTCGGCGATCAGGTTCTCAAGCTGGAAACGATAAACCTGCGCGTTGATCGCTTCTTTGGGCGAAAGCTGGCCGGTGGGGATTTGGGCGAGCTCGGCCAGCGCCTCTTGCCAGCGAGCGAGATGGGCGGCTTGCGTCTTGGCATCGACATGCGGCAAGCGCGCCGGAACCGGACGGGTGTTGTCCTCATCATCGGCAAATTCCGCGACGCGCCACGCCCATTCCGACGTGTACAGCGCGCGCAAATCCTTATCGGCAGGTGCGGCGTGGGCGCTCACAGAAACAAGAAGTGCGGCAGCCGCCGCGCAGGCACAGGCGCGCATCAAACCCTCGGTGTCATCCCCGGCCGAGCGTAGCGAGGGGAAGGGAACCCAGGTAGTCAAACCTGCTTGAGGACGCAGATATGTCGCGATTTTTCATCCCTACGCGGGGATGACAACCTATTTCAGTGGCGTCAGGCCGCCGAGGGATTTGCGATAAATCGCCCAATAGATGACGCCGACGAAACCGGCGCCGCCGACGATGTTGCCGAGCGTGGCCGGGATCAGATTGTGCGCGATGCCCGCCAGCGTGATGGTGGAGACGTCGAGGCCGGCCGGAACATGCCCGGTCTGCACCAGCACCCAGGCGAGCGGCAGGAAATACATATTGGCAACGCAGTGCTCGAAGCCCGCCGCGACGAACGCCGCTACCGGCAGAATGAGGCCCGCCATTTTGTCGGCGACCGAGCGCCCGGCATAGGCCAGCCACACCGCCAAGCACACCAGGATGTTACACAAGATGCCCTTGAAGAAGATAGTGACGAAGTCGGGCTCGATCTTGGAAATGGCGAGCTTGATCACCGCCGCACCGACGTCGCCGTTATGCATCGCCCAGTGATGCGACATGAAAACCAGAAACACGAGACCGAGCGCGCCGACCAGATTGCCGGTCCAAACCACGGTCCAGTTCTTCAGAACCTCCCAGGTTTTGATCTGGCGGTTCATCCAGGCCATGACGATCAGGCAATTGCCGGTGAAAAGCTCGGCGCCGCCGATCACGACCAGTGCCAGACCGAGCGAGAACACCACGCCGCCGACGAGGCGCTGCGCCGCGAAACCAAGCGTCGGGTCGGCGAGAACGATGCAGAAGAAGAGACCGCCGAGCCCGATGCTGCCGCCGGCGACGATCGCGAGCATGAACGACGCCAGGACCGGCAGCCGCGCCTTCTTGACGCCGAGTTTTTCGACCTTGTCCTGGATCTCGGCCGGCGAATAGCAATCTAGTCCCAATACGCCGTCTTTGCCCGGTACCGTGCCCATATGCCTGCTCGCTGCTGAGTGAAATGAAATGCCGTGTCTAGAGACCCGCCATGACCAGTTTGGGGCGCTAAAGCGCGGCCAATCGGCGCAATAGATGCGGGGAAAATGCTTATTCCAAATCGTCATGGCCGGCCTCCGAGCCGGCCATCCATGGTAAATTCTGGCAGTTCATCGGCGACCGCATCTCCTGGATGGCCGGGTCAAGCCCGGCCATGACGATAAGGACTGATGTGGCACTATCCCTTGAAGCCCATCGCCACCAGATAGAGTTCCACCGACTCCGCGCGGGAGGCCGGCGGTTT
>JAATGK010000351.1 GCA_015654715.1 Alphaproteobacteria bacterium | reverse complement strand
CGCGCCCAACAGGCTTTTGTTCGAGCTTCTCAACGAACCCAACGGCGCCGTCACCCCGCAGGTCTGGCAGGGTTTGTCACGCGAATTCCTCGCCGTGGTGCGCCAGACCAATCCCACTCGCAATGTCCTGATCGGCGGGCCCTATTGGAACAACCTCGAAGGTCTGCCCTGGCTGAAGCTGCCGGAAGACGACCACCACCTCATCGCAGTCGTTCACTACTATCTGCCGCGGCCCTTCACCCATCAGGGTGCCGCCTGGGATTCGGTGAACACCGACCTTGGCGTGACCTGGGGCAGCAAGTCCGAATATCAGGTGATGGAAGAAGAGCTCTACATCGCCAAGACCTGGAGCGACGCCAACGCCCGCCCGATCTATCTCGGCGAGTTCGGCGCCTATGACAAAGGCCCGATGGAAAGCCGCGCCAAATGGACGGCCGCGGTCGCGCGACAAGCCGAGAAATACGGCTTTGCCTGGGCCTATTGGCAGTTCGACAGCGACTTCATTGTCTACGACTTCAAGACCAATACCTGGGTCGCGCCGATCCTGAACGCTCTCATTCCGCCCAAGACCAGCAAGTAATCCGGAGACCGATCGATGAAGTTCACCCAGACTCTGGTCCTCGCCGGTGCGCTCGCACTGCTGACGGTGGCAAGCATTGCTGCGCCGAAACCGACGCCGGCCCCGGCACCAGTTGCCGCGCCGGTCGCGCCGCCGGCGATGGCGTCCGGGTTTTCCGGCATCGATGCCTTCGTCCAGCTTGGCCAGATGGGCCCGGGCGTCAACGTGTTGTCGGAGGACCCGGGCTGGACCGACGCCGCCAAGGCGCGCTTCAAGCCGGAGCATTTCAAGAAGATCAAAGCCGCCGGGTTCGGCACGGTGCGGATCGTGCTAAACGCCATGAGCCATATGGACGATTATTTCGTGCTGGAGACCGGTTATCTCAATCGCCTCGACACGATGGTCAATGCCGCGCTCGATGCCGGGCTGACCGTCATCCTCGACGAGCACGACTACAATTACTGCAGCCAGGACACTTGGGGCTGCCGCCAGAAGCTGAACGCGTTCTGGGCCCAGGTGGCGCCGCGCTACAAGGATGCGCCGAACCGGCTGATCTTCGAAATCCTCAACGAGCCGCATCAGGACTTCACGCCCGAGATGTGGAACGATCAGATCAAGCAGACTCTGCCGATCATCCGTGCCTCCAATCCGGTGCGCAATGTGATCGTCGGACCGGGGAGCTGGAATAGCCTCGCGTTGCTCGACAAGCTGGAGCTGCCGGTCATCGATCGCCACATCATCGTGACCTTCCACTATTACGTGCCGATGGAGTTCACCCACCAGGGTTCGCCGTGGGTGCCGCAATACAAGCTGACCGGGCGGACCTGGGGCTCCGATGCCGATCTGGCGCTACTGGCCAAAGACTTCGACACCGTGAAAACGTGGAGCGACAAGTGGAACCGCCCGATCTTCCTCGGCGAATTCGGCGCGTATGAAACCGGTCCGATGGCAAGTCGCGCCAAGTATACGAATGCGGTGGCGCGTGCCGCCGAAAAGCGCGGCTTCGCTTGGGCCTATTGGCAGTTCGATAAGGATTTCATCGTCTATGACATCGCGGGCGACAAATGGGTCGAACCGATCCTGACTGCACTGATTCCGCCGAAGCCGTAAGCGACAGCTAACCCGCCACGGCTTTCCACAGCATCGCCAAGGTTCCGTTCTGCCAGAGGAGCCGGGCGCTCATGGCGAGCGAGGTCACGACAAGAAGCGGTTTGATCATGCGCGTGCCGTGGCGGAGCACCAGACGGGCACCGATGGCGCCGCCGGTGACCATGCCGCAGGCCATCACGATGGCGATGATCCAGACGATATGGCCGGTGAAGAGGAAGAAGATCAGCGCGCCGAGATTGCTCATGAAGTTGTAGAGCTTGGCCTGCATGGTGGCTTGGTCGAGCGCCAGCCCGCCGAGGCCGACGAGGCCCATCGCGAAGAAGGTGCCGGTGCCGGGGCCGAAGAAACCGTCGTACGCGCCGATCAGCGGCACCAAGGTGACCGCCAGCGTGGAAAACTTCACCCGCGCCGGGCCCGCTTCTTGGCCGAGGTCGTCGCTGATGAGAAGCCAGCCGCAGATGGCAATCAGGAAGAACGGCACCAGCTGTTTCAGCA
This sequence comes from Alphaproteobacteria bacterium, assembly GCA_015654715.1. Taxonomy (GTDB): domain Bacteria; phylum Pseudomonadota; class Alphaproteobacteria; order Micropepsales; family Micropepsaceae; genus Rhizomicrobium. Next base: position 68 of record JAATGK010000351.1, on the reverse strand, counting down.
GGCCGGGATTGATGAAGGTGAGACTCGCTGCGCCGCACGTCGCCGCCGCCATGGAGAGCAGTGCCGGT
>JAATGK010000470.1 GCA_015654715.1 Alphaproteobacteria bacterium | reverse complement strand
TTCGCGCTTGATGATCTTTTCCAGGAAGGTGGCGGTGATCGGCTCGATGTAAGTGGCGTCCGCCAAGGCCGGGTCGGTCATGATGGTCGCCGGGTTGGAATTCACCAGCACCACCCGGTAGCCTTCGTCGCGCAGCGCCTTGCAGGCCTGGGCGCCGGAATAGTCGAATTCGCAGGCTTGGCCGATAACGATGGGTCCTGCGCCGATGATTAGCACAGTGTGGATGTCTTCGCGTTTGGGCATTTTCTTCTCGCGCGCATCGGCGGGCGCGCGAATGTCGCACCCGGGCTCGACCAAATTGCAGGTTAAGGGGATCGTCTAACCCCAACCGGGGGGAGGCGCAACCCTGCTGTCACAATATGTTGTGGAAGCTCAAATTGTCATCCCGGCCAAGCATCGGCCGCACCATGGCTGGGCGGTCAGGCGCTTTTTAAGCCGCTGCGCCGAGCCGGGATCCACTTGGAAATCTGGGAAACGTCTGGGTGGGCGCCGGATCGCGACCATATTCCAGACGATGTGGTCGGCGAGGGCGCGTCCGGGACGGCTAGCGTGGCGCACCGAGCCGGAGACGACAGGTGTTCAAATTGGCTCGAACGTGGCGGAGAAATACTGCTGAGCTTATCCCTGTTCGCGGTGACGGTCTCGAACCCTTCGACGATGTCATCGGCGGCGGACCGCATGTGGGCGCGACGGGGCAGGATCGCTCGCGTCCAATTTGGTTATTACCCGCTATCGGACGGCACCGAGTTATGTCGGCGGTTAATCATAATCCGTAAACAGATCATAAAGATCGCCACAATGGCGGGTGGCGTTCGTGCCCGCCGAAATGCGGAGCGTCGTGATGCCGCAAACGCGATGTGTTCAGCCGCCATTCATTTGCGCCTGCAAAAATTCGGCAATCGAAGTCGGCATGCAGGGGCGAACGAATGGACGATCCTCTTGGCACTTTCACCAACGCACCCTTGTTGTATATTATCGCGGTTGCGGCGCTGATTGCCATAATGGTCTTTGCCATACTTTATGCGCTCGTCGCAGTGTCGCCGCCCTTCTTTCCGCTTCTTTGGCTGATGATTCGAACGTGGAACTACCTTACAAACCATGACGTCGATTTTCTCCTCAAATGCGGAGCAGGCTTGTTGGAGTTCGCTGGGTTTATCGGCGCCGCGGGCTTTTTCTTTGCACGTGTTCGCACGATCGTCGCCGCCGTCATCTTCTCATTTTACTTGGTAATCATGTATGCGGTGGGAATTTATTTTGCCCTTTGTAAAGGGACCACAGACTCATGGCGCAATCATATTGATATCGTGTGGACTGCAGCTTTTTTCATTGCGCTTGCCGTGGGGGGATATTTTCTAGGCTGCTATTTTTCCAGAGAATGCGGCGGCAAGACCGATGACAAGCTCGCCGATTATTTCCTCTCGGAGAAGGCGCCAGCAGCAGTTCGTGCCGTTTCGCGCGCGATCTGGCGATATTGGCCGGCGTCGGTCGTTTTGATTTCCGGGGCATTCGCATTTGCGTTTCAGACGGTCGATTCACCCTGGCAGCATGTCGCGAAGGAGCAGAAGGCGAAGCTCGACCTCGAAGCGCAGATACTTGCACCCTATGAACAGTTGGACGATTACGTGAATCGGGCGATGAGCAACGTCGTTCCGCTCGATCGGAAGGGTCGGGAAGAGAAGGCTCAGCTCGAGCGCATGGACCGCGACCTTGATATGCTACGACGGGAAGAAGCGCTCCCGGCGGATTCGACTTGGCTTCAGAGCCGTAAGAACGATATTCGCCGTCTGGAAGTGGGGCAAAGGGCTACGGCCGAGATTTTCGCAGGCTCGCAAAACGCACGCGAAGCGTATTCTCGGCTCGTAATGCTGCGAGACGAAGCCGGCATGATTGGCCGCTTGATATTTGACGAGGCGATCTATGACGCCGCCCCCAAACCGCCGTTCAGTAACTATGGCGGGTTCGTGGAGCCCAACATCAACCTGACCTATGTCCGGAAGTTGCGTGATGTGGAGGATTTGTCAGATCGCGCGGAAGCGTTGCGGCTGCTGCTCATTGACGAATGGCGTGTATCGGGCAAGCCGATGTTGCCGGAGATGGGAATCCGCTGGCCGTTTTATTATTTTAGCTACGCGAATTGGCAGATTTATCATGTGTTGAAGATCGGAACGCTCGGTCCTCTGCCACCACCTAGGGTAGAGTATACTGGACCCTTCGCGGCAAAGCTGTGGAATCTGAAGGAATTAGACTATCTTGCGTGTTACGGTAAGCAACCCAACGAAACGACTGTGAGTGTTACGGGTGACTTCGATAGACTCAAGTATCCCCAAGTTGGCCGCTATATCGCGCTATGCATAGATCTACCCCAGGGGTCTTGATGGTTCGATTGGGAGACGTGACAGTTGATTGCGCCAGATTTGAATCCGGCGCCGCCGGCTGGAATCAATTGCCACACGCCTAAATCGGCTCGAACTTGGCCGAGAAATGCCGCATCCGCTCGGGTTCCCAGGCGATGCGCATGCCTTTCAGCTTGGTCTTCTCGGCCGCGATGGTTTCGAACACTTCCACGATGTAGTCGGCGTGGCTTTGGGTGTAGACGCGGCGCGGCAGCGCCATGCGCACCAGTTCCATCGGCGCCGGAACTTCGGAGCCGTCGGGATGGCGGCCGAACATCACCGAGCCGATTTCGCAGGAGCGGATGCCGCCTTCGATGTACATCGCCACCGCCAGCGACTGGCCGGGGAACTCCAGCGGCGGGATGTGCGGCAGGAATTTCTTGGCGTTGATGAAAATGGCATGGCCGCCGGACGGCTTCACGGTGGGCACGCCGAGGCTTTCCAGCCGCTCGGCGATATAGGCCGAGGTCCGCAGGCGATAGGCGAGGTAATCCTCGTCGACGATTTCCTTCAGGCCTTGGGCGATGGCGTCGAGATCGCGCCCCGCGAGGCCGCCGTAGGTCGGAAAGCCTTCGGTCAAAATCAGCCGCTCGCGCACGGCCTGCGCCAGGTGATCGTCGTTGAGCGCCAGCCAGCCGCCGATATTGGCGAAGGCGTCTTTCTTGGCGCTCATGGTCATGCCGTCGGCGTCAGCAAACATATCGCGCACGATGGCTTCCACATGGCGGCCGTTCTGGCCCGGCTCGCGCAGCTTGATGAAATAGGCGTTCTCGGCGAAGCGGCAGCCGTCGATGATGAAGGGCTTGCCGTATTTGTGCGCCAGCGCCGCTGCTCCGCGGATGTTTTCCAGGCTCACCGGCTGGCCGCCGCCGGCATTGTTGGTGACCGTCATCATCACGCACGGCACTGCTTCGGCATGATTGGCGAGGAAGCGTTCCAGCTTGGCCAAATCCATGTTGCCTTTGAAGGGATGCAGATTGTCGGGGTCGTGACCTTCGGCGATGACGAGATCGATCGCTTCGGCGCCGGTGGCTTCGATGTTGGCGCGGGTGGTGTCGAAGTGGGTATTGGAGGGCACTTGTTTGCCCACCCCGCCGAGCACCGAAAACAGGATCGCTTCCGCCGCGCGGCCCTGATGCGTCGGCAGGATGTGCTTGAAGGGGAACAGCGTCTTCACCGCCGCTTCGAAGCGGAAGAAGGAGGGGCTGCCGGCGTAGGATTCATCGCCGCCGAGCAAGGCCGACTGCTGCGCCGCGCTCATCGCCGAGGTGCCGGAATCGGTAAGCAGATCGATTAAGACGTCGTCGGAATGCAGCGAGAACAGATTGTAATTTGCCGCGGCGACGAAGTACTCGCGCTCTTCGCGCGTCGTCATGCGGATCGGCTCCACAACTTTGATGCGGAATGGCTCGATAATGGTTCTCATGGCGACCTCGCGGTAGTGCAAGGTTCAGGCTGGCATTTTCACGCGCGCTTGAGCAGGTCCGCAGAGGCAACCCGAGCCATCACGAGAGCGCATGGCGGCGCGATTTCCCTTATTTTGCGGGTTGTTGGCCATGGGCCTCTCGCGCTGCATAGCTGCCCCCGCTACAAAGAGCGGATGAGCGAAATATCCGAATTGGCCAGGGCCTATCACTTCGCCGCCGTGCGGCATGTGGGCCAAAGACGCAAGGGCAAGGCTGGCGAGCCCTATATCAACCATTTGACCGAAGTCGCCGATCTGGTCGCTGCAGCCACGGGCGGGGGCGACGTCGAACTGGTGATCGCGGCGGTGCTGCACGACGTCCTGGAAGACACGCCGACCACAGGCGCCGAGTTGGTAGCGGCGTTCGGCGCGCGCGTTGCGTCCATCGTGGCGGAGGTTTCCGACGACAAATCGCTGCCCAAGGCGGAACGCAAGCGGCTGCAGATCGAACATGCCCCGCGCCTCACGGCGGCGGCCAAAACGGTCAAGCTGGCCGACAAGACCGCGAATATACGCGCGCTGGCCAAAAGCCCGCCGGCCGATTGGGATGCGGCACGCATCGCCGATTATGTCGATTGGGCCATCGCGGTGGTGGATCATTGCCGCGGCACCAACGCCGCGTTGGAACGGCTGTTCGACGAAGCCGTCGCGGTGATGAAGGGCTGACGGCGCTATTTCTTCGGCTTGAGCAGGCTTTCCAGCGTCGGAGCGATGGCGTTGGTCTTGAACGCGGGCAGTTTGAAGGCCCAGCCTTCGGCGCGGGCGTTGATGGACAACGCTTCTTTGGCAGCCTTTTGGTTACCAGGGGCAGCATTGGCGAACAGGCGGGCCCAGGTGTCGTTCGCTTGCGTGACCAGATCGACCGTGACGGTGAGGCCGTCGAAGGTCTGCAGCACCAGCCGGGCGGAATTGTTGAAATCGAACGCGGTGGCCGGCTTGATGTCGTCGAAGCCGAAATCGGCCAGCGCCGCGGCGGTGGTGTCGGCGGCACCGGCAAAGGCAAGTTCGCGGCCTTTCGGCAGCGGCGCGATGGCGAACGGTACGTCAGGATTCGCACGGCTCGCGGTGTAGGCGGGGCCCGAAGCGGGCTTCACTTCGGCCGAAGCGACGCGGCTGGGGGCGAGGGCGACGACCGCCTTGTCCATCCAATCGGCGGGATTGGCTTTGATTTCGGCCGGGCTTTTGACCAGGTAACTCTGGTTCTCGCCGGCGCGGCGCACGAACAGGCCGATGTCTTCGCCCAGGGTTTCCGATTTGCCGACGATCATCGAGGCGATCACATGACCCTTTTCGCCCGACAAGGTGACGATGACGCCTTCGCCTTGCGGCGGCGGATCGAGATTGAGGTAGTGGAACCACTCGGGGCGGTCGGTCTTGGGCTCGACCGTTTCCATCGCCGCGATGGCGACCAGCGTTTGCTTCACGACTTCGAACGAGGCCGGATAATTGCCGCTCTGCGGCAGCACCCAGCCCTTTTGCGGCAGGAAGGCGACTTGGAAGGCGCCGTATTTCTTCGACACGATGTAGATGCGGGTGACGTCGCCCTTGTTCAGCATATGCGCCAGCCACGGGAACACCGGCATCGTCTGGTAGTGCGGCGCCACCACGGCTTCGCGGTAATAGAGTCCGCCGAGCGCGAGCGCGATGCTGACGAACGCCACCGCGGCCAGCGCCACTAAACGGCGGTCACGACGGCCATGGAAGAAAGCGGCAACGCTCATCATGGCCTCTAAAGATGAATGGCGCGGGCGCGGCGGCGCCGGCGGATCCACGCAACGACGAGCGCGAACACCGCTACCAGCAGCGGCACCGCCACGATGTTGATGAAGGCGAGGAAATCGCCGAGCGCATCGACGTCCTGGCGCAAATTGTGCTGCACCTGGCGGAGTTGGGTGCGGATTTCGACAACTTGATGCTTGAACGCATCGATCGCCGTCTGCTGCTGCGCCGAGAGACCGGCTTGCGCCGTGGCACCCGCAGCCGCGCCGCCTTGCCACGACTGCAGGTTTTTGAGCTGCTGTTCGGTGTCGGCCAGCTTGGTTTTCAGCGCGTCTTCCTGCTGCTTGAATTCGCGCTCGGCATCGGCTTGCAGCGCCCGCACCAAGGTGAAGGGGCGGTCGTTGGTGGCGCGGGTTCTGAGCGAAATGAGATCGCTTGAGCCGGTCAGGTTTTCGAGCGCGCCGAGCACGAAGGAGTCGTTGTTGGCGAACGGCGCCGCGACGGCCTTGCCGTACATCTGCTCGACCCGCACCCAGAACTCGTCCTTGAAGATGTCGGCATCGGCCATCACGATGACGTTGATATTTTTGGCCGAGGTCACCTCTTGGCCGGGAACGCCTGCCGGCGCACCGGCGGGATAAGACGTCTTGGCCGGACCGGTGAGGCGCGCGGCAATGATGTATTCCTGGCCGGTGGGGGCGACCGACGCGGCGACTTCTTCCGGATTGGTCATCGCCTGCAGGCGGGCCTCAGCCACGTCGAGCAGCGCCGCCTGATTGGTCGAGCCCATTAGCGAGGTGAATTTGGTGGTGGCGCTCTTCAGCGGGCGCAGCGAACCGGCGCTGCCAAGGTTGATCACCTTCAGATTGGCGGTAACCGGGTCGTCGCTGGAGAACTGATCTTCGGTCAGGTGCAGCCACACCGGATAGACCATCGGCGGGCCGTCGCGGGAAAGCTGGACATGCTGCGCCAGCTTGAGATCGGCGATTTCCTTGGTGGTGTCGAAGGCGATGCCCCAGGACTGGAACAGGCGCGGCAAGGTGGAGAACGAAGCTTGCTGGCCCGGCTCCATGGCGCCGCCTTGCGCCAGTTCGGAATTGGGATCGACGAACACCAGGGCGCGGCCGCCTTTGAGCACGAACTGGTCGATGGCATAAGTCTGCGCGTCGGTGAGAGTGCCGGGATGAACGATCATCAAGACGTCGGTGGCCGCCGGAATCGACGTGAAATCCTGCGGCAGCATCTCGGTGGTGTAGGCCTGCGCCAGCTCCTGATAGAGCGCGTAGGGGCGCGCATGGCCGCTCATCATCGCTTGCATGCCGCCGGGCCCGGTTTCAAGCGGCAGGCCCGACAGAATCGCGATCTTGTATTTCTTGGGCGTCGACAGCCGGTAAATCAGCGTCGTCAAATCGTATTCGAGCAGCCCTTCGCGCTCGGGGCTGAAAAAGGGAATGACCTCGCGCCCGTCGATGCGGTTGACGCCGACGAGGCCGAAATAAACCGACTCGCCGCTTTCGGTCGGCACCGCGGTGATGCCCGCCGCACTCGCTTCGTCTTCCATCGGCGTGAAGGGCTCGGGATCGACTTCTTCGAGGATGATCTTGCCGTGACTGCGGGCGGCGTATTCGCGGAGGAGGTCGCGTACCCGCCCGGCATAGGCACGGGTCTGGGCGTATTGGCTCGCCGCCTGCTTGGAGAAGAAGAAGCGCAGCGTCACCGGTTCGCTGAGGCTCTTGATGATGTTGCGGGTGCCTTGCGAAAGCGTGTAGCGCCCGGTGTCGGTAAGGTCGATCTTGGCGGTGGTGATGGTGGCATCGACCGCGATGTTGAGGCCGAGGAACACGGCGGCGGCAAACACGATCGACAGCACCGCGTATTTGCGGCGGGAGAGCTGGCTCGTCATCTCAGCCTCCCTTCTTGAGATCGACCACCACGATATTGGCGGTCAGGAACAACGCGATCAGCGAGAAAAAGAAGACGAGGTCGCGCAAATCGAGCACGCCTTGGGTGATGGCGGTGAAATGGGTCACGAAGCTGAACGAGGCGACGGCCTCGGTGAGCGCATCGGGCGCCCAGGCGCGGAAGACGTCGAGCACCAAGGGCGAGCCGGAGACGGTGAACAAAAAGCACACCACCACGCTGACGACGAAGGCAATCACCTGATTGTTGGTGGTGGCCGAGATGCAGGCGCCAATGGCCAGATAGCCGCCGGCGACCAGGAACGAGCCGATATAGCTCGCCAGGATGACGCCGTTGTCGGGCTGGCCGAGGAAATTGACCGTCAGCCAGATCGGGAAGGTGAGGGCGAGGGCGATACCGGTGAAAGCCCAGGCGGCGAGATATTTGCCGACCACGGTGGCCCACAGCGGCACCGGCAAGGTGAGGAGCAGTTCCATCGTGCCGCTGCGCCGCTCATCGGCCCATAGCCGCATCGAAATCGCCGGTACCAGGAAGAGATAAAGCCAGGGGTGATAGCCGAAGAACACCGACAGATCGGCGATGCCGTTATCGTAGAAATGGCCGACATAGAAGGTGAAGGCGCCCATCGTGAACAGGAAGATCACGATGAAGACATAGGCCAAGGGCGTCGCGAAATAGCCGGCGAACTCGCGCTTGAAGATCGGCCAGACGTGGTGGAAGGCGGCGGAAAGACGGGTCATGGCGTTCATTTCCGTGCCGCTTTCGCTCTGGCCGCATCCGACGTGGTAATGGCGCGGAAGACTTCGTCGAGGCGTCCCGGTTCGGCGTAAAGCTCTTTCACGGTCCAGTTCTCGCGGGCGGCCAGCGCACTGACGGCTTCGATCAACAGCGCGCCGCTTTTGGGGAAGGCGGTCAGCCGGATCGCGTCGCCGAGGGCTTTGCGTTCGACTTGCGCCACCATGGGGAGCGTCTTCAACTTGGCGCTGGCGCCTTCGGCTTCAGCCGTCGCCAATGTCAGAGTCACGGCATTGTGATAACGCGAGCGCGCGAGGAGTTCGGCCGGCGTGCCGTCGGCGACGATGGCGCCGCGGTCGATAATCACGGCGCGGGTGCAGATCGCTTCCACTTCCTCGAGCAGATGGGTGGAGACGATGATCGCCTTTTCCGCCGCCATATCGCGGATGAGGCCGCGCACGGCATGTTTCTGATTGGGATCGAGGCCGTCGGTCGGCTCGTCCATGATGAGGACCGGCGGATCGTGCAGGATCGCTTGGGCGAGGCCGACGCGGCGCTTGAAGCCCTTCGACAGCGTTTCGATCGGCTGTTCCAGCACCGGCACGAGTTCGGTTTTTTCCACCACGGCGGCGACGCGCGCCTTGGCCTCGGCACCTTTGAAGCCGCGCACTTCGGCAATGAAACTGAGGAACTGGCGCGCCGTCATGTCGCCGTACGCCGGTGCGCCTTCCGGTAGATAGCCGATGAGCGCTTGCGCCTTGGTGGTGTCGGCTTCGATATCGTGGCCGCAGACGGTCACCGTTCCCGCGTCGGGCGCTAGGAAACCGGTAATCATCTTCATGGTGGTGGATTTGCCGGCGCCATTTGGCCCCAAAAATCCCAGGACTTCGCCCTTGGCAACGTGCAGACTAAGGCTGGCCACGGCCGTCATCGGCCCGAAGCGTTTGGTGAGTCCTTCAATCTCGATCATGGAAGGTTGCGGCGCGCTAAAAGGGGTAAATCCATTAGAGAAATCGCCTTTCACCCGCAACCCTGGAGAGGTTACGAATTGGACATGGCTTATGGGGCCGACGCGACATGACACTTGATCCCCGCCTCGTGCTTCGAACCGCCCTCGCCGGAACGGTTTTGCAGCTTTTGCTTGCGGGCGCCGGACACCTGTGGGTCTGGGTCGGTATCCATCTTTTTCTGTTCGGCAGGGCGATGATTTCCGCATCGGCCGGGTACCTCTATGGCCTGATTCACGGCCGCAGCTACGGCGCCGGCGCCCTCGGCGGCGCGATCGCCGGCGGGCTGTGCGTCGTTCCGGGGCTGGTGCTGGCGGTGCTGCTCGGTGATTCGGTGGGCGTGATGGTTTCCACCGGCACCGGGATTTCGATTCTCACCGGTGCGGTCGGCGGCGCTTTCGGACAGATGGGCGCGATTCTGAAAAAGCTCGGCTTCTAAGCCGTCGCCCCCCCTCATCCAGCGGCGGACGCGCGATGGCGGCCACGGCGCGGAGACGCGCCACGCAAGAGGTCGCGCGGCGGAGAGAGCCGCGCAGGCCAAGGTAGATTAAGGGAGAAGTTCGGCTGGCCGGATCAGGGCCGCCCCGCAACTGGGGGGCTGGGGGGCTTGATAGTCACGAGAGCAACACCAAATCCAACCAGCCGAGGTAGCGGGTTATCAGGGGGCATGAAGGCACGTACATGGTGCAAAGGTGACGATTTGAAGGCGATCATTCATTCTTTGTAACATGTAAGACACTTCATTTTCCGGAACCGTTTCCAGAGCCTTGTTTTCGCGCGCGATTCAGCACACCACGAGCCGCGCCACGCCGCCGCACTGTCACACTGCGGCAAGTTGTGCCGGTTTTTCTGCGTTCGTATTCAGCGCAAACGAAAAGGCCCCGGAATCGACTCCGGGGCCTCTCCAAATCACAACCTGGAGTCGATCAGCGGCGGCTGCCCATCAGCGACAACAGGAATTGGAACATGTTGATGAAGTCGAGATAGAGCGACAGCGAACCCATGATCGCCTTCTTGCCTGCAACCACCTCACCGTCGCCCGTATAGTAAATTTCCTTTATTTTCTGCGTGTCGTAAGCGGTGAGGCCGGCGAAGATGCCGACGCCCGCGATCGAGATCATCCACTGCATCGCCGAGTTGTGCAGGAAAATGTTGACGACGCTGGCGATGATGATGCCCCACACGCCCATGATCAGGAACGAGCCGATGCCGGTCAGATCACGCTTGGTGGTGTAGCCGTAGAGGCTGAGGCCGCCGAACGCCGCCGCGGTGATGAAGAACACCTGCGCGATGCTCATCATGGTGAACACCACGAAGATGATCGACATCGACACGCCGATCAGTCCGGAGAAGATCCAGAACGAGGCTTGTGCGCCGCCGAGGCTCATGCGGTTGAAACGGGCGTTGATGAACAGGACCAGCGCCAAAGGCGCGAACATCAGCACCCATTTGAGCGGCGAGCCGTAAAGCGTCCGTCCGATATCCGTCAGATCGGTGATGCGCCCGGTCGCCGAATCGGTGACGACCGACAGGCCGAAGACCCAGTAAGCCGTCAGGCCGGTCACGACCAGCGCCAGGAACATGTAGTTGTAAACCTGCAGCATGTACTTGCGCAGGCCGGCGTCGACGGCGCCGGTTACGTCCGCTTGGGTGCGGATAAAGCGGTTGGTCTCGAAGTCAGCCATAGGTATTCCTTCCTTGCGGCCGGTGGAGGCCGTAACTCACCGATAATATCGGATTTGGCAGGCTCCCATTCAAGGCTCAGGTTGGCGAATGATGCGCAATTTCGCATACATGCAGCGCTTCGCCGGATCGACGTTTTGGCGCCGTCGGGCTAAGGATGCGCACCTGCTAACCCCGTGCCTTACCGGAATTTCATGTTTAAGCGACTGTTGTCCGTCGGCGGCTTCACACTGCTGTCCCGCGTCACGGGGTTCTTCCGCGACGTTTTGATGGCGAGTGTGCTCGGCAAAGGCGCGCTGTCGGACGCGTTCCTGGTGGCATTTCGCTTTCCCAACTATTTCCGCGCGATTTTCGGCGAAGGCACGCTCAATCCGGCGTTTCTGCCGCGCTACGCCGCGCTCCACGCCAAGGGTAAACACGAGGAGGCGGCGCGTTTCGGCGACGATGTCTATTCCTGGCAGATTCTGACCCAGGCCATCGTGTTGATCGCAGCGCTGGCGGCGATGCCGTGGCTGGTGCGGCTGTTGGCGCCGGGCTTCGTCAACCAGCCCGGGCAGGTGGAACTGGCCACGACGCTGTCGCGCATCACCTTTCCTTATCTGATCCTCACCGTGGTGGTGGTGCAGCTTTCGGCGATGCTGAACGCGATCGAGAAGTTCTGGGCGGCGGCGGCGTGGTCGAACTTTCTCAATCTGGCGATGATTGCCACGTTGCTGCTGACGCCATGGTTTCCCAATGCGGCTTATGCGGCCGCCTGGGGTGTGCTGCTCGGCGGCGTCACGCAACTCGCGTTCATGTTGTGGGCCGCAGCGCGCGACGGGGTTGTCCTGCATTTGCACCTGCCGCACTGGACACCCGAGATCAAAGAATTCTTCGTGGCGGTCGGCGCCGTCACTTTCGGCACTGCCTCGGTCACCATCTCGCCCTTCGTCGATACCATCATCGCCAGTCTGTTGCCGTCCGGTAGTCTGACCGCGCTCTATTACGGCGACCGCATCAACCAGTTGCCGCTCGGCGTGCTTGGTCTGGCGCTCGGCACCGTGCTGCTGCCGGAAATGTCGACGCGGCTGGCCAAGGGCGATGTCGCCGGCTCCGACGCCGCTCAGAACCGCGCCGCGTCGCTGGCACTGCTCTTGGCGCTGCCGTTCGTGCTGGTGTTCCTGTTCATTCCCGACACCATCATGCGGGCGATTTTCGCCCACGGCGCCTTCAACCGGGAAGCGGCGGCGCAAGCGGCGGTAGCGCTGATGGCCTATGGCATCGGGTTGCCGGCGATGGTCTTGGTCCGCATCACCGCCTCGACCTTCTACGCCCGTCACGACACCGGCACGCCGGCCCGCGCCACGGTGACGTCCATTGCCTCCAACATCGCGATCAAGCTGGTGCTGGTGCTCGGATTCCATCTCGGCATCGAGGGTATTGCGCTCGGCACCGCGATCGGGGCCTGGGTCAATGTCGGTATGTTGACGTGGTATGGCCGGCGCAAAGGCCTGCTGCATGTCCAGCCGTCGTTCCGCCGCGCCCTGTTTCCGATCGTACTGGCGGCCGCGGCGGCCGGGGCGGGGGCGTGGGGCGGCGCGACACTGGCCGCTATGGGGCTGCAGCTTCACTCCCACAGTCTGAGTGATCTAGTCTCGCTTCTCGCCGCCGGAGTGGTCGGCTGCGCCGGTTATGGCGTTGTGGTGCTGGTGTTCCGGCGGCGGTTGCCGATTACGCGTTAGACCGAGAGTGCAATGCGTCTGTTCACGGCCTTAGCCCTGCCTGACGAGGTTGCGCGCGCGCTGCTGCTGATCCAGGCGGGCGTGCCCGGCGCGCGCTGGTCGCGTCGCGAGCAACTCCATCTTACCCTGCGCTTTATCGGCGAAGTGGACGGCGCCGAAGCGCTGGTCATCGACGATGCCCTGGCGTCGATTGCGGCGCCGGGATTCACGCTCGAACTGAAAGGCACCGGCAGTTTCGGTGGCAAGAAGCCGCGCGATCTGTGGACGGGCGCGGCCCCGAGCGCGCCGCTGCTTCACCTCAACCGCAAGATCGAAAGCGCCTTGCAACGCATCGGCCGCGAACCCGAGGCACGCAAATTCACGCCGCACGTCACCCTGGCGCGGCTGAAACATTCGCCGTCCGGCGCGGTGGCGGATTACCTCACCGATCACGCGCTTTTCGCCAGCCCACCGTTCGCAGTGACCGCGTTTTGCCTCTACTCGTCAAAGCTGACCAGCGACGGCAGCATCTATCGGGTGGAGAAGGAATACCCCCTCCAATAACCTCCCCTTTGAGGCAGGGCTATTGCATATGGCTAAGCAGGCTGAGGAGGAATGTGTCGTCCCAGCCTGCGGACTTGATTTTCTGGCGGATAGAGAACTTGGCCGGATGGGCTGGC
>JAATGK010000175.1 GCA_015654715.1 Alphaproteobacteria bacterium | reverse complement strand
GTCGGTGGCGACGATGATGCCCTCGTCGCCGATGCGCTCGCGCGCGATCTGACTCCAGCCGCCCGGCGCCGCGCCAAGATCGAGCACCCTCGCCCCCCGCTTCAACAGCCGGAACTTCTGATCCAGCTCTTTCAGCTTGAACGCGGCCCGCGAACGATAGCCTTTGGCCTTGGCGGCGGCGACATAAGGGTCGTTCAACTGGCGTTCCAGCCAGTGCAGCGACGACACCGTGCGGCCACGGGTGTTGCGCACTCTTCGTTCGTTCATCGCCGCGCCTCTGCCATCAATTCCCTCAAAATACCTTCGCGCAGACCGCGGTCGGCCACCCGCAGCCGGGTGCACGGCCAAATGTCGTGAATGGCGGTGAAAATCGCACACCCCGGCACGATCAAGTCCGCCCGTTCGGGGCCGATGCATCCTATCTGACCGCGCCCCTTGCGGTCCATGGCGATCAATTCTCCGGTCAGTTTGAGCACATCGGCGCAATCGTGCCAGGAGGCGTCCACTTTGGCGCGCACGTAACGCGGCAGTTTCAGCACCACACCCGCCAGCGTCGTGACGGTTCCCGAGGTGCCGAGGAGATGATGGCGGGCCTCGTCGAAGCCGCCTTTGCGCTCCATATCGCGGCGCACCGCGGCAAAGCGCGCCCGCATGTCGGCATGCATGGCGGCATAGCGCGCCGCATCGCCGATTTCGCCATTGCTTTCCGAAAGCGTCATCACCCCCAGCGGCACCGAAGCGAAATGAGTGATCAAGGCCTTGCCGTTCTCGCGCTTCAGCCAGATCACTTCGGTCGAGCCGCCGCCGATATCGAACACCAGAGCGCCGTCGAACTCTTCGCCGATCAAGGGGGCGCAACCGAGCGCCGCCAGCCGCGCTTCCTCCGCCGACGAGATCACGCTGAGCGCAATGCCGGCCTCGCGCGCCACCCGCTCGACCAGCGCCGGCGCATTGGCGGCCTGGCGGCAAGCCTCGGTGGCAACCGCACGGACATGGTCGACCTTGGCCTTATCGATCCGCGCCGCGCAGACCTTGAGCGCCGCCACCGTGCGATCCATCGCCGCCTCGGAGAGCAGACCGGTGCCGACCACACCCTCGCCCAGCCGCACGACGCGGGAAAAAGAATCGACGATGCGCATCGCCCCGTTCGGGCCCGGGGACGCGATCAAAAGCCGGCAATTGTTGGTGCCGAGGTCAAGCGCCGCCAGCACGGGAGGCGCCCGCCGCCCCCGCCGACGCCGCCTTTTGCCCGGATTTTCCATGCCGTCGCCGCTCCAAGACCCTGTCCGGCCGCCTTCATGCGGCCGCTGGCCGGTTTCCTCAAGGGCGCCCGGCCGGTTACCGCCCCCTGCGACCGTATCACGGGGGCGCGAGGCGCGTGCATATCCTTGAAATGGGTGACCAAAAGAGGCTAAAGGAGCACCCCCTGCTGGGGGATGGTCTAACGGTAGGTTTGATGATCCCCATTGATTTCATTGGCGCACGTCAAACTTTTCGCGTTCCGTTCTCGACCGCAGAATCCGCAGAATTCCTGCACTTTACAACCTGAGTTTGACACGGTCGCGCCCTCCGCGGCGTTCGTCTCGGTCCCAACGGTGCCAGTATCGCCGCCCAGCATCACGCCGACGCTGTCGCGTAGCCTCTTGCATAGGGTCGATCATGTCCGGTTGGGCGTTTCATATGGCGATTTTGCTTTCGGAACGATGCTGTCCCTTTTCGGCTGTTCAAAGATGACCACGGCACTGGTAGTGGCAACGACAGGTTTTGTTCCGGCCAGCGCCGGGCGATAGCGCCAGTGTGCCTTGACCCAATCAGCGGCCTGCCGATCAACGAGAGCTTGGTGCGCGATCTTGCCGAGGGCAGCTTCATCGCCCAGCAGCGCAACGCCGTCTTCGTCGGCGGAACCGGAACCGGTAATACCCATCTGGCGATTGCCATCGGCCGCAACTGCGTGCGCGCCGGAAAGCGTGGCCGCTTCTACAATGTCGTCGATCTCGTCAACCGCCTCGAAGCCGAGGCCCGAGTCGGGCGCCAAGGACGTATCGCCGATCAGCTCAGCCGCCTCGACTTCGCCGTCTTCGATGAGCTTGGCTATCTGCCATTTGCCCAATCCGGCGGCCAGTTGCTCTTCCATCTCATCAGCAAGCTTTACGAACAGACCTCGATCCTGGTCACCACCAACCTGGCCTTCGGCGAGTGGCCGACCGTGTTCGGTGACGCCAAAATGACCACCGCGCTGCTCGACCGGCTCACCCATCACTGTGACATCGTCGAAACCGGCAACGAAAGCTGGCGCTTTAAAAACCGCGCCTGACCGACTCGCCTACAGTCCGTCCACAGCAACCCCCGCGCGCTTCGCCCAAGGGCTCCGCTCCGCGCGCGGGTCCCTCTGTGGACGGTCTTGCCCTCAAACAGATCGGGGTCAACTTTGGACGCCGATCCGGGGTCAGTTTTAGACACTGATTGACAACCCAGGTCCCGCTCGCCGAGCTGATGGGCGTCGCGCCACAGACCTAT
>JAATGK010000010.1 GCA_015654715.1 Alphaproteobacteria bacterium | reverse complement strand
TGAGACCTTTGTCGCCATCGAAGGCGCGCTTGTGGTCTTGGGCGCCGATCAGCGGCAGGACGTGCTCGCCATCGGTCAGCGCGAAGAAGCTGGCTTCCTCGCCATCGAGATATTCCTCCACCACCAACTCGTTACCCGCCGCCCCGAAGGCGCCGCCGAAGATCTCGTCGATGGCCTTGTCGGCGTCGGCTTTGGTCTCGGCGATGATGACGCCTTTGCCCGCCGCGGGGCCATCAGCCTTGATCACCACCGGGTAACCCAATGTCGTGGCGAAGTCCTTGGCGCCGCCGGCCTCGGTAAAGCGGCGGTACTTGGCGGACGGGATGCCGAAATCCTCGCACAGGTCTTTCACGAAGCCCTTGGAGCCTTCCAGGATGGCGCCTTTGGCCGAGGGGCCGAGTGATTTGATCCCGGCCGCCTCGAAGCGGTCCGCCAGCCCCGCGATCAGCGGCACTTCCGGCCCCACCACGACGAAGCCGATGGCGTGTGCTTTGGCGAAGGCGACCAGTTCATCGGCTTGGCCGGGGGCCAGCGGCACGCAGTCCGCCACCGCCGCAATGCCGGGATTGCCAGGCGCGCAGTAAAGCTTCTCCAGCAGGGGGCTCGCCGCCAGCGACCAGCACAAGGCGTGTTCGCGGCCGCCGGAACCGATCACCAGGACGTTCATGGAAAATCTCCCGCTGTTGCCGGACCGTCCCCCAAGAAACCCCTGGATTCAAGCGCAGTTCTTGTATGATCTGTGGATCATGTCCGACCGAACGAATCTGCCCGAATTCAGCGTTTCCGAGATTTCCGCCGCCCTCAAGCACACGGTGGAGGAGGCGTTCCCCTTTGTCCGCGTCCGCGGCGAGATCAGCGGCTTGAAATTTCATTCCTCGGGTCACGTCTATTTCGACCTCAAGGACGAGAAATGCGTCCTCAACGCCGTGATCTGGAAGGGCGCGGTGCGGGCGCTCAAGATCAAGCCGCAGGCTGGGCTGGAGGTCGTTTGCACCGGCCGCGTGTCCTCTTACGGCGGCTCCTCGCGCTATCAGCTCATCGTCGAGCAGGTGGAACTGGCCGGTCTCGGCGCTCTGATGGCGATGCTGGAGGAGCGCAAGAAAATGCTGGCGGCGGAAGGCCTGTTCGATGCCGCCCGCAAGAAGAAGCTGCCTTATCTGCCGGAGGTCATCGGCGTCATCACGTCGCCCACCGGCGCGGTGATCCGGGACATCATGCAGCGGTTGCAGGATCGTTTTCCGCGCCGGGTGCTGCTGTGGCCGGTGGCGGTGCAAGGCGAGCGCGCTGCGGGCGAGATTGCCGCCGCGATCCGCGGCTTTGCGGCGCTGCCCAAAGACGGCCTGCCGCGCCCCGACGTGCTGATCGTGGCTCGTGGCGGCGGCTCAATCGAAGATTTGATGGCCTTCAACGAAGAAGTGGTGATCCGCGCCGTCGCCGCGTGCGAAATCCCGGTCATTTCCGCCGTCGGGCACGAGACCGACACCACTTTGATCGACTTCGTCTCCGATGTCCGCGCCCCGACCCCGACCGCCGCGGCGGAAATGGCGGTGCCGGTCAGGAGTGAACTCATTTCCCAGACCCTCGACCTCGAACGGCGGCTGGGGCGCTCGGCAGCGGTCCAGATGGAGCGGCGGCGCGACACCTTGCGGCATCTTGCCCGGGTGCTGCCGCGGGCCGACCAGCTTTTTGCCGCGCCGCGCCAGCGTTTCGACCAAGCCGCCGAACGCGTGACCAATGCACTGCGCCGCAACCTGGAGGTGCATCACCGCCACTTCGTCGAGGCCGCGGCGTTGCTCCGCCCGGCCGGGCTTAAAAACCGGCTGGCCCAGGGGGCCGAGCGGGCCAAAATGCTGGGATTACGCCTTAATCGCGTCCACCGCACCCGGCTGACGGAGGCGGCTCAGCGGCTGGAGGGGCTCGTCCGGGTGCTCGACAGCGTCAGCCACCGGGCGGTGCTGGCGCGCGGCTTTGCCCTGGTGCGTGGCGCCGATGGCGGCCTCAAGCGCGCTGCGTCGGCCGTGGCGCTGGGCGAAACCCTGACTCTGACCTTCGCCGATGGGGCGGTTCCGGTCGTGGCCGGCGCCGGGGCGCATCCGCCGGCCGCCAAATCCCACCCGCCGGCCAAAAAGACCCCAGGCAACCAAGGCGATTTGTTTTGATGGCGCGCGGCCTCCGCCTCGCTTAAAACCTGAGACCGAAAGAGGCGTTGCACGCATGAACAAGATGGAACGGGATATTCGGCCCGACGGCCAGGCCGAACTCGAATACCTCGACGGCGAATACCGGGTGATCAAACCCGGCACCTTCGTCGTCTGTGCCGTGACCGGCGTGCACATTCCGCTCGAAGCGCTGCGCTATTGGAATGTCGAACTGCAAGAAGCTTATGCCACCGCCGGCGTGGCGCTGAACCGCTTCCGGGAGGCGGGAAAAACGCCGAAATGATTGCCCGCCGCACGCTGCTCGCCACCGCTGCGGCCCTGGTGCTGCTGCCGCGGGCGCGCGCGTTTGCGTCGCGGCTTTCCTTGCGCGGCTCGTTCGAGCAAGGCGGCCTTGTCGTCGGCAACGTCGCGCCGGGCGTGACGGTGCTGGTCGACGGCAAGCCGGTGCACGTCTCGCCGGAGGGCCTGTTCACCTTCGGTCTCAGCTATGATGGCGAAACGCCGGTTCGCGTCCACGCCGTCTTCACGGACGAGCCGGACTACGAGGACGTGCTCCAGCCGATCAAGCGCCAATACGACATCCAATCGATCACCGGCCTGCCGCAAGAATACGTCGAGCCGCCGCCGGAGGTGGCCGAGCGCATGAAGCGGGAGCGCGAGGCGATCTTTGCGGCGCGCGAGGCCGATAGCGATGGCATCGGCTTTGCCAAGCCGCTGGACTGGCCCTTCGCCGGACGCCTCAGCGGCGTTTACGGCAGCCAGCGCATCCTCAACGGCACACCGATGGCGCCGCATCTGGCGGTGGACATCGCCGCACCCGCAGGCACGCCGATCCATGCCGCCGCCGATGGCATTGTCAGCATTGCCGACGATTATTATCTCGAAGGCGGCTTCACCCTGATCGATCACGGCCACGGGGTCTCGACGTGTTATCTGCATCAAAGCGCGCGGCTGGTAAAAGCGGGTGATGCGGTGCGGCGCGGCGATGTCATCGGCAACGTCGGCATGACCGGACGCGCTACCGGCCCGCATTGCCATTGGGGGCTGTGCTGGTTCCAGCTTAAGCTCGATCCCTCGCGCGCGACGAGCACGCCGGAACCGCCCGTCAAATAAACCCCTGCGCCTTCATCTTTTCGAGATCGCGCGGGGTCGTCCAGCGGTGGTGCGTCCATAGCCATTGCGCCGGGTCTTGGCGCACCATGGTTTCCACCGCCGCGGTGATCTTGGCGGTGAGCGCCAGCGCATCCGCTTCGCTATTGCCGGTCGGCGTGAACGTCACCGGCGGATTGATCGTCAGGCGGAAATGAGCGCCGTTCACGCGCTTGCACGAGGTCGGCAGCAGCGCCGATCCCATCTTCAGCGCCAGCGAGGCCGGGGCCGAGGTGGTCAGCGCATCGCGTCCGAAAAACGGCACCGGCACGCCTTCATAGGTCTTCTGGTCGACCAGCATGAAAATGGCTTTGCCCCGCCTGAGCAGCGTGAAGATGCGCCGCGTGCCTCGCGCGCCTTTGGTGATCTGTTCGGACGGACCAGTTTTGCCACGCTGTTTGGTGATCCAGCGCGCCACATAGGGATTGTTCGGCGGGCGATAGACGAGGCCGCCTTCATAGCCGAGATGGGCGGCGGCGATCGGCATCGCTTCCCAATTGGCCAGATGCCCGGAAATGAACATGACGCCTTTGCCGGCGGCGATGGCGGCCTCGGCATATTCGGTGCCGTCGATTTCGATGCGCTGGCCGGGGCCGAGGGTCAATTTGTCGAGATGGGGATATTCGCCGACCACACGCCCGAGGTTGTCGCAGACCTGGCGAACGATGGCTTCGATTTCGTCCGGCGTTTTTTCGGGATAGGCGGCTTTCAGGTTCCGGCGCGCGGTATTGGCAGACGGCAGACGCGAATAAAGGTGCCGCCCAATGAAGCCGCCCAAAGCCGACGCGGCATCGATGCCGATCAGCCGGAACAGCGCCATGAAGGCAAAAAACGGCGCGGCTTCGCCGAGAAACCGTATGGTCTTGCCAAGGGAGAGTACTGGCGGTGCCTTCATAGGGTGCGCGGCTATCGCGCCCCGCCCAGCCTGTCAAGCAACCGATCTAACCCGTGCGGTTCGATGGTGGCGATGACGGGCAGGAAGGAGATGCCGTCGCGGCCCGATTCCGCGATCCGGACGTAGTCCTTTTCGGTCGTGACCAGCCGGGCGCCGCCCGCCCGGGCCTTCAAGGCATTCAACTCCTGATTGTTATAAGGGTGGTGGTCGGCAAACGAGATGGTTTCGGCAAGCTCCGCGCCAAGGCCCGCCAGGGTGCGGAACAGCTTTTCGGGACGGCCGATGCCGGCAAAGGCCAGCACGCGAACGCCTTTCCAGTCCGTGCCGCCCACGGGTGCCACATGGGCGCGCAGCACGGGGCCATTGAACCCAGGCAGGGCGGGGGTGCCATCGCCGGTCACGATCACCGCATCGGCGCGGGCCAAGCCTTGCGCCACGGGCTCGCGCAAAGGTCCGGCGGGCAGGACGTGGCCGTTGCCGAAACCGCGCTCGCCATCGACCACGACCAGCGACAGGTCTTTGGCCAGAGCGAAGTTCTGATGACCATCATCCATCACGATGACATCGGCGCCGCGCGCCACCGCCAGCATCGCGCCCTCGCGGCGGTCGCGAGAAACCACGGTCGCCGCTTTGCGGGCCAAGATGAGAGGCTCGTCGCCGACATCTGCCGCAGTGTGGTTTTTGCCGACCACAACGGGGCCGGCCAGCCGTCCGCCATAGCCGCGCGTCAGAAAGAATGGGTTCTTGCCGCGCGCGATGATCGCATCCGCGACCGCAATGGCGACCGGCGTCTTGCCGGTGCCGCCGGCCGAAATGTTGCCGATACAAACGACCGGCACCCGGGCGCGATACGGCTGGGCATTTTTCGCCTTCCAGCGCACGCTGGCGCCATAGAGCCAGCCGAGAGGCGCCAGCACGGCTGCGGCGAGCTTGGCCGCCGCATCGTCGCGGTCCCAGAAGTCAGGCGCGCGCATCGAGCATCTTCACCACGATGGCAACGGTTTTGGCGACCGCCCCGCCGAGCCCGGCCGCGCCCGCTTTTGCCGCATCGCCGAGCCGTGCCGCTGCCGCCGGATCGTTGAGAAGTTTGGTTGCGAGGTTCGCGATATCGCTGGCGGCGTCGACCAATCCGACGCCTTGTGCAGCGAGCAGCGCGTCAAAGGCGGTGGTGAAATTGTAGGTGTGCGGGCCGGTCAGCACGGCGCATCCAAGCTTGGCCGGCTCGAGCGGATTTTGCCCGCCATGCCGGATCAAGCTGCCGCCGATGAAACAGAACCGCGTCAGGCGATAGAACAGGCCGAGCTCGCCCATGGTGTCGGCGATATAGACGGCGGTGGCATCATCCGGCAGTTCGCCGGTCGAGCGTCGCTTGTTATTGCGGGTGCCGCACAGCATCGCAATGTCGCCGGCGCGTTGGATGTGGCGCGGCACGATGATGGTGAGCAAATTCGGGAAGCTGCGGCGCAGCGCGTCGTGGGCGGGAAGGATGGTTTCCTCTTCGCCGGGATGGGTTTGCGCCGCCAGCAAAACCGGCCGATCGCCGATCGCCTTGCGCAGCTCCGCCAGCTTGGCCGGATCGGCGGGTAGCACCGGGGCATCGGCTTTCAAGCTGCCGATGACTTGCACATTGGGCGTGCCGAGGTCGCGGAAGCGGGCGCCGATCTCTTCGTCTTGCGCGAGGCACACCTGATACGACGACAGGATGGCTGCCGCCGTCTTGCGCACCCAGCGCCAGCTCTTGAACGAACGCGCGGTCATGCGGGCGTTGATTAGCGCAAGCTTCACACCGCGCGCGCGGGCGCCAAGGATCAGGTTGGGCCAGATGTCGGAATCGACGAACAGTCCGGCCTCAGGCTGCCAATGATCGAGGAAGCGCGCCGTCGCGCCCGGCGTGTCGACCGGAATGAACTGGTGGAAGGCGCCCACCGGCAATCGGTCCTGCATCTCCC
>JAATGK010000440.1 GCA_015654715.1 Alphaproteobacteria bacterium | reverse complement strand
TGCGGGCGGAATCGTACGCATGCGAACGAAAGTGCTGTGAATCCGGTGGCACACGCCTTGCTACTCGTGACCTGACGGAAATCTTGTTTGGAGAAATTTTGTGGTCAGGTTGCGGACGCGTTTATTGCAGCAGGGAGTTGTTCCCTGTCTCTTGTGCGGTCTGTCGCTGCTCGGCGCCCAACCTGCGATGGCTGAAGACGCGCCGGGGTCTTCAGCACCGATCGAGCTTCAGAAAGTGCGCGTTGATGCGACGACGAACTACGACGGCGTCGCCGCCGACGGCTATCGTGCCTCGACAGCTTCGCTCGGTCCTTTGGGCAGCCTCGACGTCAAAGACGCGCCGTATTCGATCACGGTAACGTCGGGTGAGCTGATTGAGAATTCCAACGCCCACAATCTCGCGGAAAGCCTCGAGACCAATCCCTCCGTTTATGTGCGCCAGTCGCCATTCAGCGACGCCAGCGGCGCTACCGATGCCTTGATTCGCGGATTCAAGCCGCAGTTCCTGCGCGACGGTCTCTATGTCAATTCACGCAATATGCCGTCGGTGGAAAATCTCGAGCGGATCGAAGTCATCAACGGGCAGTCCGGCTTTCTCTACGGCTATACGCTGCCGGGCGGCATGATCAATTACGTCACCAAGGAACCGACCGCGACCGCCATTTATTCGGTGAAGCTGGGCGAATATGGCAATGGCCAGCGCTTTCTCAGCGGCGATGTCGCAGGCGCGCTCGACGACGCCAAAAAACTCACCGTACGTCTCAATGCCTATGGCGGTAACGGCGATACCTATATCGATGGCCAGACATTTCACAACGCGCTGATTTCGCTGAAGGCGAATTATGCCGTGCTTCCGGGCACGGTGATCAAGGCGCATTACTATCACAACGAATACCGCGAAGACGGCGCCCAGATGCAATTCACGCTGGACGCGTCGAAAATCACGGTGCCGAAAGCACCGGATCCGGCCACGCTCTACGGCCAGAAATGGGCGTTCAGCCGTATCGTCAGCAATCAGGTTGGCGGCGACGTAATCTCGGAGATCGGCGAAATCTTCACCTGGCGGTCGAGTTTCAATTATTCGAAGTTCAACTGGGGCAAGGCCCAGATCGTCGGCGCGCTGACCGACAACCTTGGTACCTACACTGAGAAATACACCGCCTATACGCCGACCAATTACTTCACCTACACCGGCTACAGCCTGTTGGATGCCAATTTTTCCACCGGCCCGCTCGACCACGTGGTGACCTTCGGCTATTGGGGCCGTAACGAAAAGTACAAAGGTGGAGCGTCGTCGAACGCAGTAGCGCTCGGCTCCTCTAGTCTTTCCGCGCCGAGCGATGTCGCGCAGCCGGCCGTTACGGCCTTCGGCGATACCAATTCCGCCGGCTGGTACTATAACAACATCGTGCTGGGTGACCGCGTTGCGATCGGCGAGGCGTGGTCATTCATCGTCGGCGCCAATCTCGCCCAGTACTCAACCCGCACGACCGACCTTACCACCGGGGCGGTGTCGTCGAAATACACCCAAAGCCATATGTCGCCGACCGCGTCGGTGCTGTTCAAACCGACGGGCTGGAGCACGTTCTACGCCACTTATATCGAAGGCGTGGAGATGGCGACGGTGGCCCCGTCGACCTCGAACGGCGTGACAGTGAGCAATGCCGGAACCGTGCTGCCGCCGACCGGCAGCCGCCAGTACGAAGTCGGTACCAAGCTGACGCTGTGGCGCATCGATCTTGCCGCGGCGCTGTTCTATATCAACAAATCCAATGCTATCGTCGATACCGTTGATCTGGCCTACAAATACAACGGCCGCGAAATCCATCGCGGAATCGAGCTGACGGCAACCGGCAAGCTCTCTGACGATCTCACCGTCACCGGCGGCTTCACTGTACTCGATGCCTATGTCAGCCAAGCCTATGACAAGTTGACCGAAAACAAGACACCGCAGGATGTGCCCGAAAGCACGGTCAGCGCCCGGCTCGAATATGAGGTACCTTACGTTTCCGGTCTCGCCCTGTCGGGTGCGGCGCACTATGTCGGCAAGCGTCCGGTTGACAATTACGACCACGGCTATCTCAAGGACAATGCGATCTTCGACCTCGGGGCGCGCTACGGCTTTGCCGCCGAGGGGCACGACATTTCGCTCAACCTCAATGTAACCAACATCTTTGACACCTACTATTGGGCGTCTTATTCCGGCTCGGGCTTGCAGTTCGGCGCGCCGCGGCTGGTGTCGTTCACCGTGAAGTCCGGTCTGTGATGCGGTGGCGGCAGCCACTCTGTCTGTTAGCGCTCGCGCTGGAGATTTGCTGCTGCCGCCCGTCACCTGTGCCGAGTGCCGGTGAGCATCTGGTGACCGATCTGGTGGGGCGGACGGTGCCGGTCAAGAAGAACCCCAGCCGGTTTGCTTGCATTGCCGGAACCGCGACGGAGCGTCTGCTATCATTGGGGCAAGGCCAGGATATCGTCGTGGCCGGACCGACCAACCGAAGCTGGAGCGCCGTGGTCGACCGCACGCCGCACGAGATCGTGCTGGACGATTCCGGCCATGCGCCCAATATCGAAGTTCTTCTCGGCAAGCGTGTTGGCCTGATTTTCCATCGTAACGATCCGAACGCGCTGGCCAAGTTGAGCGAGGCCGGACTGACGGCGGTGGTATCGCAAGGCTTCGGCGGTAAGCGCAATCGCATCGTCGACAGTCCAGAGGCTTTCACCACCATCGTCGATGACGAGGTGCGGCTCTATGGTGCCTTGCTCGGCGGCGAGGCGGAAAGAACCGCTGCGGCATGGCTCGCCTTCAGTCACGCGCGGACGTCGCTGGTCCGCAAGCGCATTGCTGCGTTGCTCGTAGAGCGGCGGCCGAAAGTCTACGGCATCGTCGGCCCGTCACTGACCAAGACCTATGGTCATGACGAAAACCTGCTCTGGTACGTCGAAATGGCGGGCGGGCGGATGGTGTGGTTGGAACTTCCGGCCCGCGGCGGCATCACGGTTTCGATGGAACAGATCTATCTCTGGAACCCCGAAATCGTCCTCGTGCGTCAGCCTTATGCCCGCGTTGGGCGCTCGCCGTATTCGGTTGCGTCGGTCTATCGCGATCCGGTTTGGAAAGCAGTCGCGGCCGTCCGCAGCAAAAGGGTTTTCCCCCTCCCGAACGGCGTTGATTATTGGGACCGCGACAGCGAAGGTGTGTTGCTGCTGGAGTATCTCGCCAAGAAGATCCATCCCGCGTTGTTCGCCGACATCGATCTGAAGGCCGATGTCAAAGCCTATTACGCGAAATTCTATCGCACCATTCTCGGC
>JAATGK010000468.1 GCA_015654715.1 Alphaproteobacteria bacterium | reverse complement strand
GTGTCATTGACGAGACGAAGTTCGACCGGGTCCATATCCAGCGCATAAGCCAACTCGTCCATCGCGCATTCGAGCGCGAAGAGATAGGGCGTCTCGGGCGGCGAGCGCATGAATCCCGGCGTGTTGCGATCGGCATGAACGATCGAGACTTTTGAAGCCACATTTGGGCAGTCGTAAAGGCGGGTGGAAGACTCCGTGCCCGCCACCATATAGGCATCGGGGCGCGATGTGACCTCCCATCCTTCATGGCTGAGCGACACCAGCTTGCCGCCAGGTGTGGCACCGAGCTTGATGTGATGGCGCGTTTCGGCGCGATAGGTCGCAATGGAAAACCCCTGGCTGCGCGACGTCATCAGCTTCACCGGCCGACCCACTTTCTTCGCCGCCAGCGCGATGATGGCGGTGCGTTGGGTGAGCGAGCCGCGGCTGCCGAACGCCCCCCCGACAAAGGGAGAAATGATGTGGATGTCTTGCGGCAGCATACCGAGTTGCTGAGCCAATCCGTATTTAAAGCCCCACATATTTTGGCTGGATTCCCAAACCGTCAGCTTGGATCCACTCCAGGCGCAAGCGGTCGTGAACAGCTCGATCGGATTGTGGTGCTCGGTGGCGGTATGATAGCGCTGATCGAGTTTGACGGAGGCGTTGGCATAAGCGCCTTCCGCATCGCCGACCGCGGGGTCCTGGTGACTTTTACTGGCCTCCGCCGCCGCGACCATCTCGGCACCGGCGCTGTCAAAGCCCGCGGCGGGCGCTGTTTCCTGGTAGGACAGCTTGAGCCGGTAAGCGCCTTCGCGCGCCGCTTCGAACGTCTCGGCCACGACCACACCGACAATCTGGTCGGCGTAGCGGATCTCCGCCGAAGCCAGCGGCGCCAAGCTCGAGCCCATGTAACCTTGCTGGCCCATGATCTCGCCGGCAACGATTTTGCCGATATTGCGATAGGTGAACACCTCGATGATTCCGGTTACCGCCCGGGTTTGCCGTTCGTCGATAGCGGTGATGCGCCCGCGCGCCACGGCGCTAGTGACGAGGACCGCATACGCGGGGTGCGCCAGTGCCACATCCGAACCGTAATGCGCCGTTCCCGTGACCTTCGCCGGACCATCGAGCCGGAACTGCGGCGTGCCAATTCCTGTCATCTAGGCCGCTCCTATACCGCACTGGCCGCCAGCAACGCCCGTACCAGTGTTCGCCGCCCGAGTTCCAGTTTGTAGTCGTTCTGTCCGTGGCTGACCGCTCCGGCAAACGCCGCCTCCGCCGCGCGTGCTGCAGTCTGTTGGTTTAGAGACTGGTCCTTGAGGACCGCTTCGGCTTCCCGCGCGCGCCAGGGCTTGGTCGCCACGCCGCCGAGCGCAATACGGGCTTCACGCACGTGTTCGCCGTCCATATCGAGCGCCACTGCGGCGGATGCTAAGGCGAACTCATAGGATTCACGATCGCGTATCTTGAGATACAGCGAACGCCGCGTCCATGGCGCCGCAGGGACAACGAAACCCGTAATCAGCTCGCCGGCCGCCAGCGTGGTTTCCACGCGGGGATTGTCGCCTGGCGCCACGTGCAGTTGCTCAAATCGGAGCGTGCGCGCGCCGCGAGGACCGGCGATGTCAACCCAAGCGTCCAAAGCAATCAGCGCCTGCGCAAAATCGCCGGCATAGGTCGCGATACAATGCGGGCTGGTGCCGAGCACAGCATGCTTACGATTCACCCCCGTGAGCGCGGCGCAACCGGACCCCATGACGCGTTTGTTGCACTGGCTCCAATGCGTATCGCGAAAGTAATTGCAGCGCGTACGCTGGAGCACGTTGCCGCCGAGCGTCGCCATATTGCGGATCTGCGCACTGGCGGCCAGATGCAGCGATTGGGCAATGACGGGATAGTCGCGGCGCACAACGGGGTGTTCTTCGGCCTCGGCCATATGCACCAAGGCACCCAATCGCAATCCCTTGGCGTCCGTGGTTATCGCGCCGAACGAACCACTAAGATCGTTGACGTCCACCACAAGCTTTGGCCGCATGACGTCAAGTTTCATCAAATCGACCAGGGTCGTGCCGCCCGCCAGAAACTGGGCCGATGCCAAAGTCGGCGGCTCATGCGATGCGGTCTGTGCCGCTTGCACGGCCTGCGCAGCGCTGGCGGCGCGGCTATATTCAAAGGCGCGCATCAGCCCCTCTCCATCGCCGTCTTCGCCTGCTTAATCGCGGCAACAATGTGGGGATAAGCGGCACAGCGGCACAAATTTCCGCTCATAAATTCTCGGATTTCCGCATCGCTCCCAGTATGACCTTCGCGGACACAAGCCACCGCCGACATGATTTGTCCCGGCGTGCAGTAGCCGCACTGAAAGGCATCCTGATCGATGAAAGCCTGCTGCATGGGGTGCAGTGCGCCGTCTGGTGACAAACCTTCGATCGTGGTCACCGGCTCGCGCACGGCGGCGGCCAGCGTCAGGCAAGACAACACGCGCCGACCGCCGACATGAACCGTGCAGGCGCCACATTGACCATGATCGCAGCCCTTTTTTGATCCGGTCAGATTCAAATGCTCACGTAAAGCATCGAGCAATGTCGTGCGGGGATCGATTTCAAGGTGCTGGCGACGGCCATTTACCGTCAATTCGACCGGTGTGCGGCTAACGTTCCGGCGCGGTCGGCCGTCCGCCGGATCCAAAAACGCCATCGATGTTGACCCAGCGGTGCCCGCTACCAGGACCGTGCGCCGCGAGATGTCCGTACCCCAAACAGGCGTTTCATCGTCTGGTGCGTCATCACCCGGATCCGCCATGGCGTCCTCCACATCGGCACGCGCATAACGCTTCGGCGACGATGTGGTTCCGAGAACTCGGCAAAAACGGCAACAGCCCTCCTCTGCCATTGACCGGGTAACAGGTAAGCTCAATCAAATGGAGCGGGCGCGCCCGGCCCAAAACGGCCAGACGCGCAGCGTTCCCTTCCGGTTTCTTATGGCCACGCTTTGAGAGTGGCTTTCCAAGAGACTTCGATTTGTTTGATGGTGACGTCCGGGAATGGCACGTAGTCGAGCTTTTTGGCGTCGGCTTGACCCTGGCGCAGCGCATAGTCGAGGAACTTCAGGATGTCGCGGTTTTTGGCGACGTCGGCGTCGGTGCGCAGCAGCATGAAGGTTGCCGCCGTGATCGGCCAGCTCTTGGCACCGGGCTGATCGGTCAGAATCAAACGGAAGTCCTGCACCTTGCTGAAGTCGGCATGCGCGGCGGCCGAGTCAAAGGCTTCCATCGTCGGCTTGACCCGCTTGCCCGCCGCGTTGATCAGATCGGCCGCGACCAGATTGTTCTGTTTGGCATAGGCATATTCGACATAGCCGATCGAACCGGCGGCCTGCTGCACCGTGGCCGCCACGCCGGCATTGCCCTTGCCGCCGACGCCCACCGGCCATTGCACCGCGGTGTCGGAACCGACTTGCGATTTCCATTCCGGGCTGACCTTGCCGAGATAATCGGTGAAGTTGAAGGTGGTGCCCGAACCATCGGAGCGATGCGCCACCAGGATCGCGGTCTCGGGCAGCTTGGCTTTCGGGTTCAGCTTCTTGATCGCCGCATCGTTCCATTTGGTGATCTTGCCGAGGAAGATGTTGGCCAACGTCGGTCCGTCGAGCACGAGATCGCCCGATTTGATCCCCGGCAGATTCACCACCGGCACGATCGAGATCACCACTTGCGGGAACTGCACCAGTCCCGCCGCCGTCAGTTCGTCATGCGTCAGCGGCTTGTCGGTGTTGGCGAAGTCCACCGTCTTGGCTTTGATCTGGGCGACACCGCCGCCCGAGCCGATGGCCTGATAGTTCACCTTGTTGCCGGTCTTCTGCTGGTATGTCTGCGCCCACACCGACAGCACCGGATAGATCGCCGTACCGCCGGCCCCGTTCAGATCGGCGGCCGAGGCCATTGTGGCAACGCCAGCAAAAACCGCCACCGCCGCTATCGTCTTCGGTCCATATCTCATGAAATTCCCTTTCCCTTAAGCCGAGATTGCCGGGCGCGTGCCCCTACGCTGAACCGCGTTCGATGCCGGACACGTCCCGAAATTCAAATTCATTGAGATTGATCCGGACCGGCAAAAGCATCCGGTTCGGCTCACCCGGCGTAAATCGCAGGGTTTGCAGAAGCTGCTTGAGATCGCGGGTTGCCTGCTGGTTCGCAAACGGCACGAGAATGGATTTGGCGACAACGCCCCGTTCATCGACCGATATGGCGATGGTCAGGGTGCAAACGGTTCCCTTCGCGCGCGATTGCAGCCCCCCTCTCAGCCGCAAGGCGACGTCGTCGCCGGCGGCAAGGCGCAGGGCTATAATCTGCTGCACCTGCCGGGCATAACGCCTCCAGACGTCGCAATCGGCGGCAGCCGGCTTCAAATGCATCCCGAAGAAGCGCAACAGAGACCGCAACATCCGTCAGTTCCCGATGGCTGGCTGGTTCGCCAGTTCCAACAGGCCGGCAAAGCGATCGAGCGACGCCAAGTGATAGTGCACCAGCGCCAGCCAGCCCTTCTTGTGCCAATCAACGACGACGGCGTCGGGCAGGTTCGCAAACTTCTCGCGGTCCACCACCCGGAAGCCCTGCAGGTTCATCTGCCGCCCATCGGGCAGCTTGGCCTGCGCCTGATTGTCGACAAGCAGCTTCTCAGCCTCCAACGCTTGGCCAAAGGCGGTGGTGAAGCCGTGATCGGTCTGGTAGGCGCCGCAGAAGGTCAAAGCTTGCTGAGTCACGTCCGCGGGCTTGCCATCCTCGAACAGAGGCCTGCCCTCGCCGCCCTCTTCCAGTAACGTCGAGGCCCGGTCGATGCCGAGCACAAACTGCTTGCCGTCCGGATGAGCAATGAATACGAACGGATAACGCCTTATATAGGCCGGCACATAATGGCCGAAGCGCCAGAGGCCGGTCTCGTCAACGAACAAATTGGTCTGTTCCAACCCCAAGACCACCAGCGGATTGGGACCTTGGGCGGCAAATACGATCGGATAGCTGCGCATCGCCGCCACGAACTCGGTCGACGTGATCGCCACCGAATTGGTCGAGCGCGCAAAGGTAAAGTCCCCGTCCTTCTTGATCTTCAATCCGCCATGGCGGGCCGGTTGGAGTGGTTCGGGGTCTTTATAGAACAGCAATTGGCCGCTGATGGGGCGATTGGAAGGCTGAGCTAGGGGTGACGACATGCGATACTCCGTTCTGACACAAGACCAAAAAGATAGATCAAATCACGCCCGCGCCAAATGCCATGGCCAGTGCATTACGCCACAGGCGCTCGGCAAGAACCAAGCCGGCATAAAGGCCAAGGTGCAACGCCCCCCCTTGCTTCGCAGTCATCCTCGCGCTCCATGCTTGCCACGCCACTTACAAATCCGAGCCGTCCTGGAAAGCGGACGGCATTGTCGTGATCTTGCCATTCAGGTCCTTGATCACCTCGCCCGTCACATCCATACCCGGATTGCCCGCCAGCACCGCGTCGCGCGATAACAACAGACTGCAGCGATAACGCTGATAGACCTCGGCAACGAAGGGCTGAGCTTCGGCCGCAATTTTCGTTACCGCCGCCTGACGGGCACCTTCCAGCTTTTGCGACGCTTTGGCCGCATCGCTGCGCAGATCTTGCAGTCGCTTCACCAGTTCCTGCTGGCGCTGGTGATACGCATCAAGCGAGAGCGAGTCCTTGTCCTTCTCCAACGTCTTGATGTCTGCCTCGATTCCAGCCTCCTGGTGGTTCACCTCGGCTTGCATCTTATCGCGCCTGGCCCGGAATTGCGCCGTCACATCCTGTCCGACCTTCGACAGATCAAACACCGCCTCCCGGCTCAACACACATACCCCGGGAATGGGCGGGCCGCCGCTCACGGTACTGGGTACGGCCTCCTCACCATGAGATGCAGAGAAGGCAAGCGCAAAAGTCAGCGCGCCGCAACACAATGCCATGCGTCCCATGTTCCTTGTCTTTTCTGCCGCGATCATCCGCTTATCCGTCATCATTTGCAGGGATGGACGGAGTTCGGAACGCATTCCAACGGCTGATTCACATCGCCACCAAAGCCAGTTACCTCGACGTCTACGGTATTCTGCGGCTCCTGAGACTTTATGGTGTTAAGGACCGCGCTCGCTTCCGTTGCCGCGTTGCTCACCGTTGCCAGATTGAGATTGGTGGAGAGCGTCGGCACACCAACTGCCGTGCCCTTAACCGTGATGTTGAAGGCGTTGGCCACGTACATCGCCGCGATGTTGAGGTTGCCCGACACCCGGATGCCCGCCGCCCCCGCATCCACAGTACCGCGCGGTGCGACCATGTTCACATTGCCCAGCGGTGAGTCTTCCAAGGTCTGCAACGAGGCAATGCCGGCGCCGGTCACCACACCGCGAGCGTCCAGCACGCAGTAGTGGGTAATATCGCAGGCATAGACCGGCGGCGGATTCGACACGGCTGTCTTGGCGCCCTTGCCGGCGTTGATATCGCCGTTCGAGGACCAGATGACGAGATCGCCCCCCTGTTCGGTCATTATGCGGCTCTGTGCCACCAGAATGCTCTGGTCAGCGAAGATGTCGATATTGCCGTTTTCGAAGGTGATAATGCCTTCGCTGGCGGGGTTTGCCGCTATCGATGCCGAAGCACTGCCGACCAGGACGCGGCCGCCCGGCCCCAGGATGGCGATGTTGCCGCCCTGACCGGTCTGGATGCGAGAGCCGCGGATATCCAGAAGACCGGTGTTGACCAAGGTGTTGGCACCGTTGGTGCCGCCGTCGAGCGAATTGGCGGTATAGCCCCAAGCCGATGGGAACAAGGTATTGATGGCTTGGTAGCCGGGCGCATACTTCTGATAGTTGGCGCTGAGTGGATTGTTGTAGTCGATACCGGTCTGGTTGAGGATATTGAAGTAGACCTCGGTGACAAAGAGCGTCTTGGCCTGATCGGACAGGCTTTGGAACGCCGTCCAGGCCGCCTCGGCGCTCAGATCGCCGTCGCCCTTCTTCTGCTCTTTAAGGAAGGCATTGAGACCATCGAGATAATCGGCCGATGCCGCATCGCCGCTTGCCGCCTTGATGTAGGTGTTGATGAAGTCGGCGGTATCGATCCCGAATTTGGCCCCGTAGATCACCGATACATCCGCACCACCCGCCGGCAGAGTGGGATTGCCGAAATGGCCGGTCGGCGAAACATAGTTGTATGCCGCCTGGCTGACGTTGCCGGTGGCGCCCAAGAGAATCAGATTTCCGTCGACCTGATCGCCAATGGTGAGGATGCCCGACTCGCCGATTCCCAGAAGCCGCTGCGACTTGAAGACAATGTCGCCGCCAGCCTGGACGTAAAGCGAACCCGGCCCGGCCAATTCGAAGATATTAGGGATATCGGAGCCGACCAGATTGTAGGAGATCGAGCCGCCCGCGATCACCGAGGTGATGTCGGAGCTCTGGTAGTTCTCGCCGAAGAACGGCAGATCGGTGATGTCGCCGCTGGCATAAAGCTCGGCCGGGCTGTTGGGGATCAGGCTGAGCTGGCTGATGGTGTATTTCGGTGTCCCCCCAACGTTGAAGACCAGACCATCGGTAATGTCGCCGGTCATGGCATAGACCCGCACCGGCTCGACACCGTTTTCGGACCGCGCCTGCCACAGGCTAGCGTCATGAAGCTGAACATCGCTCAATGCTGAGGCAGCATCCATGACCGGAGCGGATGCCGTCGGCAGGATGCTGTGGCCGGTGGCGGGGTTGTAAGTCCCGACCGGATAGTCGAGCAGCGTCAGGGTATAGCCGCTGATGTTACCCTTGGACGGGAAGCCCATCCGCTCGACGTATGTCTTGTTGTCGACCAGCGTGGCGACATAGAGATTGACGTTGTCTTCCGCCAGGAGTTGCAGCGTGCCGGTGGCCGAGGGATAAAGCCCGCCGCCATGCGCGACATTGACGTCGCTGTCGAAGGAAACCAGTTGCAGCGAGGAAGGCAGCAGCAGGCTGGTGGTGCCGGCGGCATCATAACTTTGGTTGTTATTCGCGTAACTGGCGGTGCCGTTGGCAATGAGATCCGGCTCGACCAGCAAGGTGTTAAACGACACATTGCCGGAGGCGGCGCGGACCGAAACTCCGCTGTCGCCGCTCATGCTGGTGAGATAGGGTACATAGCCGGTGATAATGCTTCCGTTGGAATTTTCGACCGGCGGCATGCCTCCGTTGTAGCTGTCGTAGGCCTTCACGAACAGATAGGTGGGATCGTAGGCCCCGCCGATGTCGGCGGACAGCCGCGAGGCCACGTCGATGGAAGCGTATTGCACGCCCAACACAGTCGGCACCGCGTAGCTGCGCTGGCTGTCCTTGGGCGAGTAATACTGCAGATCGGAGGCGATGGTTTCTCCCGCCCGGATGCTACCAGTCCCGTCGCCGACAAAATAGGCACCGCTCAAGATGCTGCTGCCGGCACTGACCGAAAGATTGCCGCCGCCGAACACGTGATTGACATTGTTGCTGTCAAGATAGGCGGTCGTGGGCAGTGAGACCGACAAATCGCGGATGTCACCAGCCGCGGTCACCGTGACGTTGCCGCCGGTGCTCATGATGCCCTGACCGAACGAGCCGAAGTTCACATACCAGGGAACGTCGGGCGTTTCCGGATTTTCCAGGAGCCATGCCGTCCACATTTGGCTGACCAAACCGCCGGGATTGCTGCTGATGCCAGACGGCAGCGTCGCATTCCATTGCGCACCCGCATTACCGAACGCGATCGAGTCATAGGCCAGTTCGACCCCGTCAACATCGCCACCGACCGACAAGGTGATATTGCCCGCGGCGGTCGGGTTGACCGACGAAGTGATAACCGCGCTGGTGCCGGTGCCCTGGGCGTTATCCTGCGGACCAAACGTCGAAGCTGCGGAGAGTGCCAGGGTCGCCGCATCGTCGGCGGTCGGCGCCGAGGCAGCCTTGCCGGCGGTATAGACCGTACCAGGCAAGGTCGTATTGGCGATGACGAAATCGCCCGCCGCCGCGATGTCGATATTGCCGGTGCCGGTACGGATCGCTGTGGGCTGACCAATGACATAGACGGAGGTGCTGCTCGGCCGGATCAGTGTATAGCCGTCGATGACAACATCGCCCCCGGCCGCCGCCACGCCAAGCGGATTTGCATCGGCCTGATTGGCGCCGGCGACGAAGCGATAGGAACTGCTTTGCGCTTCGTTGCTGAGCGCCATGCCGTTGATCGCCGCCTGGTTATACGCTGTGGGCGTCACGTTCGGGCTGTTGGCTTCGGCCGCGCTGGGATATTGCGGCGAAGGCAGTATCAATTGGCTGGCCAACGATTTGGGCGGCGCGGCCGGAGCGACCGGCAGCGTCGCGGCCGAAAGATTGCCCCAGCCGAGGTACTGGGCCCAGTTGCTCCAATTGCTGATATATCCGTTGTAGTCCTGCAGATATTGCGAATAGGCGGCTGCGCTGGTGATGTTCGCCGCATCCGTCTGCGCCTGGGCCAGATAGGTTTGCGCATCTTGGGCATATTGAACAATGCTGTCCGAGACCCATCCGGTTACCCCCACCGCAGTTAGCTTATCGGCAGTGGAACCGGCCAGCGTGAAGCCGTTGGCAGACATACTGTAATAGCCCCACGCGCCATACTGCAAAGCCTGGAAGTAGTTGTAGGAGTAGGCGCTTTCGTAATTGCCCCAGATCGAATAGTAGGCGTCATAGGCGTCCTTGCCGGAAAGGCCGAGATCGGCGAACCCGAACGGCGCGATCTCCAGCATGTCGTCGAGCGATACGCCGTTGGCGGCGAGCACGCCGGGGGTCAGGAAACCAAGGCCCTGCAGAGCATCCAAACCGTAATATGAGGAGTCGCTGTTGTAGATCGACCAGGCTGCGGCGAAGGTTTGGTATCCGCTGGGAACCGATAGCTTGGTGTAGATGGTGTTGCCGACCTGGATGAAGCCGTCGGTGATCGAGGCATCGAGATCGAGGTTGCCCGACGCGCGCAAGGTCACGATCGGGGCGATGCCGGCGCCGGTGCGGAACAGCAGCGCACCGTTGCCGTCAGTGGCGCCGAGGTTCCAGTTGGTCAGCACCTTGATGTCGCCTGAGGGGTTCTTCAATTCGACGCCCGGCGCCACCTGGAACGTGGAGATCTTGCCGGAATTGGCCACCGCGACGTTGAGGCCCTGAATATAGCTCATCAGCGTGCCGGCCTGGCCGCCCACGGTCCCGTTCTGATAGCCGTAGAAGGTTGCGTGATCGGTGTTGGCGCCCGTCGGTGCGTAATAATCGTTGGTCAACAAGAACGCCAAAACGTCGGCCGCTCCAACGTATTGTTTGGTCGCGGTACCGTTGGTGGACTGGAGGGATTGGGTGAGGGTTTGCGTCGCGGCATCCCAGCTGTAGGAAATCGTGCTGCCGTTGGTGCCGTTCGTGTTTGGCAAGGCCACCGTGGTAAATGACGTGCCGTCCCAACTTGCGATCGTCGTTCCGCTATAGTCGGTGAAGCTGCCGGGCAGGAGCGTGCCGATAGGAGAATACCATCCGGCCGGATCCACGATGCCGTCGAAATGCTGGGCACCGCTAGTCGTGTCGGTCGTGCTCCATGTGGCATACGGTTCCAGAGTAACCGAACGCGCGCCGGTCACCTTCGCCCCGTCAGCAATGGTCACGTTCACTGTGCCGTCCTGCAAAAGCGGGGTGCGGATCAGCACCGTGCCGCCCGATTCACCGTTCACCGTGCCGCCGGAAACGTCGATCACCGCGTTCTTACCGAGAGTGATGGCGCCGGAATTGGCGATGTTTTCGTAGCCATAGGTACTGTTGTACGTGCCCGTGGCCGGATCGAAGCTGCCGGAGGTGCCGAGCATGATGGTGCCGCCGAGCTGGTCGGACGCCGTCCCCTTGGCAATCAGGCTGCCTTCGACATCGACCCCCTTGGTACCGAACAATTCAATGGTTCCGCCCGCAGCGCCGGTGGCGTCTATGGTCCCAGCCACCGTCACCAGCCCGCTTTCGGCATCGAACAGGACATTTTGCGCCGTCAGCGTTTTGGAGAGCGACAGATCACCCTGCCCCGCCGTCACCGCGACATCCTGGTTGAACCCGGCGTTGGTCAGCTTACCGACCAAGCCGTCGAGATCGACTGAGCCTTTGGTGTTGAGCACGAAGCTGGCACCAGTGAACCCAGCAACGGGCGTGGCCTTGAGTGTGCCGTCGATCGCGGCATCGTTACCTTGAATGCCGAGGCTGCCGCCGATGCCGGAAATATCCACCGACGAACCGGATGCGAGATTCACCTCGCCGCTGTCGGAAACCAGCTTCACCGAACCGGCGTAATTGTACACCGTCTTGTCGACAAAGGTCTGAGTCACACCTTTGGCGGTCAACGAACCGCCGCTGCTCACGGTGACATCGCCGTCGGTGGCATGCAGAACGATGGCGCCCGCCAGCGCCTGCACCGGCGCAGCGATCGTCACCGTACCGCCTTGCAGGAGGATGGCACCGCCGGTGGCGTTCGACGTCATCGCCGTGGCACCGGAAGGCGCCGTTACCGACAGATTGCCCGCGGTTTTGATCGTTTGCGTGGAGCCGTTGTCAGCGATTACCACCGGGGTCTGCAGCGATACATCCAAGCTGCCGAAATCCATCGTGCCCGTGCCGGAGCCGACCACACCTTTACTAGCGTTGAAACTGGTCGCACCGAAGCCTTGCAGCGTTTTGTTGCCGGAACCGAAGTTAATTTCGCCCGCTTTTACCGCCAGGCTGCCGGTACCACCGGCGAAATCGGCGCTGCCATTACCAAATTCGTTGTCCAGGATCACGGTACCGGCGTTGACGGTCACTTTGCCGCCGTCGCTGGCCAGAGCATTGCCGCCCAACGTCAGGCTGGACGCATCGCCCGCCAAGCTCAGGTTCACATCACCTTCGAAGACGATGTCGTCCGTCGCCTGCAGATTGACGTTCGTGGCGTTTGCCAAATTCACCAGCGAGGTCTGATTGATATTGAGACCATCGGCCGACGTTGCGCCCGCTCCGAGGAAGATGATCCGGTTGGATGTGGCGTCGATATCCTTGCCGCCCAAGACTGCAGTTCCGTCAACCGCCACATCGCCGGTCGAGGCTAAGGTGAGAGAATTTCCGCCCAAAAGCTGCGCCGACCCGTTAACGATCACACCCGCATCGTTGGTTAGCGACGGCAGCACGGTCACCGTGCCGGTATCGCTCGCTTTGATCGTGCTGACGTCATAGGCGGACGCGTCGATCTTCTTCACCGTGACGGGATCGCCGTTCGACACGCGCACCAGGCTGCCGGAGCCGTTCAGAACCGCAGCATAGTAGGCCTGCACCGTCTGAAGCTCGGTGTAGGAGTTATTGTCGATGTAGCTGGTCACCAGCGCCGGCAGGTTTGTGGGATCGACCCCGAGGAGCAGCGTATTCGTCGCTTCCTTGCCAAGGGTGCCGGTCGCTTTGACGACACTGCCGTCGTTGACGACGACCTTGCCTGTGCCGGCAACCGGAACATTGATCTGCAAGCTGTTCCAGCCGATGGCTAAGGTGGCGGTGGTCGTGGCTGGCTTCGCCACCAGCATGATCTCCGGCGCTTGCAAGGGATGATCGGCATTGTTGGCCACGATCACCCCATTGGACGTGATGTTGACGAGCGGGCCGTTCGCGGTATTGGTCCGGGTGCCGCCGATCAGGATGCTAGCGAAATCGAGCGAATCCAGAAAATCAGCGCTGACAGCGGTATAGCCCGCCACCGGGGCCTGATCCGCCGTCGCGGTAATTTCGAGCAGATTGCCGGAGAGATCGAGCTGGGCGCCTTCGCCGGCATTGCCGTCGGCGTCCTTGCCGGCGGCCGTCTTGAAGCTGCCTTCGAGATCGAGCGCGGTGCCGGCGGAAATCACCAACCGGTCGGCGTCGATCGCGGTATAGGGCGTCGGCAGATTGTGCTTGATCGCATAGGCCGGAAAGAAGCTGTCGCCGTTATTGATGGCGTATTCGGAGTACTGTTTCCACACATCGCCCGACTGCACCTGCACCAGATAGCTGTCGGAACTCTTGGTGCCGGTGTAAGCGTTGCCGAGCCAACCTTGCGTCACCACCGTACCGTCGGCGAGCGTGCCCAACTGGGAATTCATCGGATCGGTGGCGGACGTCACAACGACGCGATAAGCCCCAGGCTGATTGGCATAGGCCGCCGGCATCAGCGTGTACCAGCCGTCGGTCAGACCCTTGATACCGGTGAGGTAGATCCGCTGCCCCGCGGCGACCTGGGTGGCATTGGCGAGATCGAACGGCGCCGTCGCACCGGCGTAACCGGGCAGGATCGCATAGACGGTTCCCTTTGGGCTGCCGGAGAGCGTGTCGCGAGTGCCGCCGGTGCCGTTGATCCATTCAGCCGCCTGTACATCGCCGCCGCCCGACAGGTTGACGGTCGCGCCCTTGGCCATGTTCACGGCCGCGCCGTTCAGCGTCACCACGCCCTGCGGCGTGCCGCTGATGGTATAGGACGTCACGTCCGGCAGTTTCGTACTCGAATTAAACCAGTTTTGGTGCTCGAGGAAGGGATCGTAAATCCAGGTTTCATTGTCGATCGTAGTACCGAACGGCAAGGTGGCGCCGTTGGCCGAAACCGTGGTGATGCTGCCATCGCCGAGATTCACCGCTTGGGTCATTACACTCGCTGGCAGCGCAACCGAATGACCGTAGATGTCGGTAGTCGAACCAGCGCTGGTGAGACCGAGAACGATCTGGCCGAACGGGGCCCACACTTCGCCGTTCTGGTTGATGGTCTTGCCATCCAAGACGAGAATGCTGCCGACCGACATCGGCGTCAGGGTCGACGGGCCTTGCCCATCGGGATAGGCGATGGTCAGCGTGGCCGGTGTCGCGACGGTAAACGTGGTGGCGTTGGCGGCGTAAACCGAAGTGCCGACCAGATTGAGATTGCCGCCGGCGCTGAGCGAGCCGGTCAAGGTGTTGGTCGCCGCCGAGTTCTGCGGCAACAGGCGGATATCGCCGTCGCTCGCGATGGTGGTGGTGTTAGCGTACTGGATGCCAAGGGAGCCAATGACGTC
The DNA here is from genome assembly GCA_015654715.1 of Alphaproteobacteria bacterium. GTDB lineage: Bacteria > Pseudomonadota > Alphaproteobacteria > Micropepsales > Micropepsaceae > Rhizomicrobium. Next base: position 3,630 of record JAATGK010000468.1, on the reverse strand, counting down.
AACCGCCTTGGCGTGCAGCGAAACAAAGCCGTCTGCGGACTGGCTGGTCAACGGCTGGCCGCTACCGAGATAGGAGTCGGTGACCAGCGGCTGCCAGCCAAGGGCGAGATAGCCGGCGTCGACCGAAAGCGACGCGCCATCGACGCTATACACCCACTTTTGCTGAACCGGGTCCCACGTCTGGGCGGCCGAAATATAGCTCAGCGCATTAGTTCCGATATCGCTGGCTCCCGACATCTGCAGGGTATTGAGCGACACCGCGCCGGGCATGGCGATACTCACATGGCCTTCATAGTAGATCGTGGGGTAGGCGGAAGATGACGAGATGGTCAGGTTGTCGAAGCCGGTGCCCTTCAGGCTGTCTACCCCGAACAGAATGCTTCTCACCGTGGTGTTGACCTGAGAGCTATAGGAACTCTCCATCACCGGCGTGTAGGTGTCGAAGCTGAACGTGTCGTCGGTCGCGGCAATGGCGTCTTGGGTGTTCTGAACCAGCACAAGTCGCCGAGCGGTATCGTTATTGGAGACCGATTTGAGCACGAAGGTGCCCCCTGCGGCCCCGGCCGCGCCGCCATTGCCTTTCAGCGTTCCCTCAAAGATCAAGAGATAGCCGGGCTGGACGTTCACCGTGCCGCCATCGCTGTAGGCGAGTTGATCGCTGACGGCATAGGTGCTGTTTCCGGTACGCGACTTCCCCGTGTTGTTCACCGTCTGCAGTGTGGCCACCGCGCCGGAAACGTCGAACACTGCACCCGGCGCCACCAGGATGGGGGCGTACACGTTATTCAGCGTAATAGTACCACCGGCGAGCACCTTGCCGGTCTTCGGCCTCACCCAGCCGTTTTCGGTATAGACCGGCGCAGCCAGAGGATCGAGCACCGAGGTTCCGGAAACATCGAGCACCGCGTCTTTGCCAAGGTATACCGGACCCAGCGGCGGCGTGCCGCCGCTATTAACATTTGCGTACCACAAGTTACTGATCGAAATTGAACCGCCATGCGCGACGATCTCGCCTTCGATGTCCGCCATCGCGTAGGTGTTCAACGTTATCGCGGCGCCCGGATCGGCAACGATCGCCGATCCCTTGCCGAAATAAAGACTATCGTCACCCGTCCATCCGGTATTGGTGGCGTAATTCTCGGTGCCCGAGACGATATACAAATCGGTCGGAGCAAGCGCGGTGCCGCTCAAATGACCGGACGCGACGATATCGTCGACTTTCGTGCCGCTCGCCACGTTCTTGAGCGCTTGATAATCGAGCGCGCCCTGGGCAAAGCCGTTCAGCACCAAGTTCTGGTGGGTCACATTGACGGTCGTGTTGTCCGGAACCTTGATTTCCTGCACCGCGCTCAAGCGGAAGGAGCCGAAACCGCGGTTACCCCAATAGACGGGATCGAAGTAATACGCATCCGGTTCATTCTGCGCCAGAGTGGCGGCGTCGCCGCCGATCTGTATCGCCACCGCCCCGATGCTCAGCGTACCACCGCCGGTGAAGCCGAGCGCGTTGATGTTGCCGCCGATGCTGATCATGCCGCTTGTGGCGATTTCATCGGCACTATCCGTGATGGGATCAGCCACGGTACCATCGCCACCGATCGACGTCAGCTGGCTGTAATAGGTCGACATCTGCAGATTGCCGCCTTGGCCGAGCGGCAGCCGGTTGCTGCCGGTCATCAGATTGCCGTTGGGCAGCACCAATCCGCCGGAGGAAAGATCGAGGGTGCCGTCCATCGTGATGTTGCCGGTCAGGTTGGCGAGGACGACCCGCGTGTAGGCGGTCGGGTCGTATACAACACCCGGGTTGGTGCTCAGTTTGATGCTGCCGCCGTTGATGTATTGCGTTGAGGCGGTGCCGACGCCGTCAAGATACTCGTTGGCGAAGATGCCGGACACATCGATCAAGGCTCCGGCATTGATGTCGATGTCGCTGGTCTGTGTCGGAAGATCGCTGGACCAAGTATCGGGCGTGGTGGAAATGCTGACCGTACCGGCGTGGGCGGTCAGCGTACCGTTGATCTCGGCCTTGCCGCTGGTGGCAAGCGTGATCGAGCCGCCGTTCTGCACCTGCAGCGAGGCATCTTTGGTCACTGTGAGATCAGAAGCCCCGCCACTGTAATAGCTCGCCAGGTTTGCGATCGAGAGATTGGCCGCCTGGGAATTGTTGAGCAGCGAGCTCGACAGCACGATGGTAGAATACGGCGAACCGGTTTGCGCCAGCAGGGCATCGTTTCCATCGAAGCCCTGCGCCACATCGAGGGCGGCGAGCCAGTCGGCGCTCGTTTCCTTTGACGGATCGATAACGACGATCGGCGAATAGCCGGAAATGCTGATGCTGCCAGCCGTTGGAATGGCGCCGCCGGAAAGCTGGGTGTCGTCGGTAACCACGCCGGCCAGGATTTGGCTTTGCAGCACCAACGCTCCCTCGCCGGGCAGCGGCCTCACAGAGGAACCGGGGCTGACATTGCTGCCGGTGGTGATCGACAGGGTACCGCCCTTGCCGCCCTGGATATAGTCGGATTCGTAAGTTCCCTGATTGAGGAAGCCGTTCGTGTAGGTGGTCGACACACCCCATTTGGAACTTGTTTCGGTGTCCTGACCGGCGACCCCGATATAGGTCTGAAGTGGATCAGCCTTGGAAAGATCGATCAGATTGCCATTCTGATCAATCAGCTTGGAGGTGCCGACCCAAGCCCCAAGGTAATGCTGATAACCGCCCATCACGTTGAGCACGGAACCTTTTTCGGCGATCACTTCCGGTGCCTGGATCGCGATCGAGCCGCCGTCGGTCATCAATTGACCGACGGTATTCTGAACCAGGTTGAGGTAGTCGTTCAGGGTCGCGACGTCGGTACCGACCCAAGGTTCACCGGTGTTGGGATCGACGCCGCTATTGCGCAGGTCCACGGTGATGGTCTTGCCGTAAAGAACACCGTCGCGTTGCAGCGGATCATTGGCAAGCTCATTGCCCGCCAGCGTCACCGTGAGCAGATTGTCGGTGATCGAAAGTTGCACGTCCGCCAGTCCGGCAACATCGACGGTGGCGCCGGGCTCGATCAGGATACGGCCGGCATTGACGACGCTGGTGCGCGGATCGGCGGCCACCTCGGATTGGAGGGACACGTTCTGGCTAGGGGCAAAGATCAGGCTGCCGCCGGAAAGATCGATGTTTTGGCCATAGGCGAAGACTTGGCCGTAGCCGCTGGTCGGGACGGCACCGAAATTAGGTGTGCTGCTCCGGTCAAACACCGACTTCGAGGTAGAATCGGACGGAATGGTCGCGCCGTTGTCCGATGGCAGAATCGTCGTAACCGACCCGTTGCCGAAGCTGATCGTGCCCGTGTAATAGGTGGCGTAGCCGTCGTAGCCCGCAACCGGAGAATCGGCGTCCTTGCTGCCCATCTCGTACATGGCAAAGAGCGAAATCGAACCGGCCGACTTGACCGACGTGGTGGCAGCCAGAACGCCGTTCTGCACCAGATTGGCGCCTGCCAGGGTGATGTTGCCTTCGGTGGTATAGATCAGACCGTTATTGGTGACCGATCCCAGCGGCGAGACGTCATTACCGCCGATGTCGAACAACTGGCCGTAGCTGGCAAAATCGAGGAAAGACGTCAGACCGTCGTTGTACCC
>JAATGK010000486.1 GCA_015654715.1 Alphaproteobacteria bacterium | reverse complement strand
CATGACGACTCGCAACAATTCGACAGCCCGATCAAACCCGACGACCCGCATCAAGCGGCGCCGGTTGCAAGTGGAAAAATCCCTGCATGATTTCATCAACGACGAGGTTCTGCCCGGAACCGGCGTTCCGGAACTGGAATTCTGGGCTGGGTTCGATCGGCTGCTTCACAATCTGGCGCCGGAAAACCGTTCCTTGCTGGCCAAGCGCGACCGCCTGCAAGCCGCAATCGACACTTGGCATCGCGATCACGCCTTCGCGCCGTTCGATGCCGCCGCGTACCGGGATTTTCTGACCGCCATCGGCTATCTCGGTCCCGACGTTGCCGATTTCACCATTGCCACTGGTCCGCTCGATGCCGAGATGTCGACGATCGCGGGGCCGCAGCTGGTGGTGCCGCTGACCAACGCCCGTTACGCGCTCAACGCCGCCAATGCGCGCTGGGGCAGTCTTTACGACGCGGTCTACGGCACCGACATGATTCCCGGCGCGGTGCGCAAAGCCTACGATCCGGTCCGCGGGGCGCAGGTCATCGGTTTTGCGCGTACGTTTCTCGACAAGGCCGTGCCGTTCGCTGAGGGCTCCTATATGGATGCCAACTCGTTCCGCGTTCAGAACGGCGAACTCGTGATCGCCATCGCTGGCGGTCGCACGACGGGTTTGCGCGATCCCAGGCAATTTGCCGGCTATCACGGTGAGGCAAACGCTCCGGCGGCGATTCTGTTCGTTAATCACGGCCTGCATATCGAAATCCGCTTCGACCGCTCCCATCCCGTCGGGGCCAGCGATCCCGCCGGCATCTGCGACGTCGTCCTGGAAGCGGCGACAACGTCGATCATGGACCTCGAGGATTCGGTCGCCACCGTCGATGCTGCGGACAAAGTCGGCGCCTATCGCAACTGGCTGGGTCTGATGACCGGCATGCTGACGGCCGAATTCAACAAATCGGGGCGCTTGATGACGCGCTCCCTCGCCGCCGACCGCAGCTATACCGGTCCGGACGGTTCTGCCGTGATATTGCGCGGAACGGCGCTGATGCTGGTGCGCAACGTCGGTCACATGCCGCTCACGGACGCCATTCTTCTCGACGACGGCAGTCCGGCGCCGGAAGGCATCGTCGATGCCATGATCACGGCTGCCATCGGCATTCATGGGATCAAACCGTCCGATGTCCGCACCAATTCGCGCACCGGCTCGATCTATATCGTCAAGCCGAAACTACATGGCCCGGAAGAAGTTGCCTTCGCCGACAAGATCTTCGATCAGGTCGAGGAAGCGCTCGGTCTGGCACCGAACACCATCAAGATGGGGCTGATGGACGAAGAGCGCCGCACCTCGGTCAATCTCAAGGCTTGCATCCGCGCCGCCGCGCATCGCATCGCCTTCATCAATACCGGCTTCCTCGATCGCACCGGAGGCGAAACCCACACCTCGTTCGAAGCCGGACCGATGGTCCCCAAGAACGAGATGAAGAACACCGGCTGGATCAAGGCTTACGAGGAGCGCAACGTGGTCATCGGGCTCGAATGCGGGTTCCAGGGCCGCGCCCAGATCGGCAAGGGCATGTGGGCCAAACCGGACTGCATGGCCGATCTCTACAAGGAAAAAATCGCCCACGTGCGTTCGGGTGCGAGCACGGCATGGGTTCCTTCGCCGACGGCGGCCGTGCTTCACGCCTTGCATTACCACGAGGCCGACGTTGCCGCCTACCAGGAGGAGATGGTGCTGCGCGTGTGCCCGCCGGTCGATGCACTCTTGGAAATCCCGGTGATCAGCGGCCAGAAGCCGACAGAGTGGGAGATTCAGGCCGAGCTCGAAAACAACATCCAGGGCATCCTCGGTTATGTCGTGCGCTGGATCGACCAGGGCATCGGCTGCTCGAAAGTGTCCGACATCAACAATGTCGGGCTGATGGAAGATCGTGCCACGTTACGCATCTCAAGCCAGCACGTCGCCAATTGGATTCGCCATGGCCTCTGCCGCCACGAACAAGTGACGGCGACGCTGCAAGAAATGGCGCGGGTGGTGGACGAGCAAAACGAAGGCGATGCAGCCTATTACGCCATGGCCGAGGACTGGAACGGCAATCTGGCTTTTCGGGCGGCATCGGCGCTGATCTTCGAAGCGTTCAAGCAGCCCAACGGCTACACCGAATTGATACTCAACCGGTTCCGTTTGCAGGTGAAACACCGGGCGCAAGAGCCTGCCATCAGGGCGGTCGCATGAATGGGGCTACGTCGTACTGCTGAGAGTACTGGTGTGACGCGAATTTCTACAGCTTGGCAGTTTGGCGCGAAGGTGCCGGCTTTTTCGGCGGCGGTGTGCGGGCTGGTTCCGGCCATGCCACGAGCGCCAGATTTGCGACCTGGCAAAGCTCTTCCCGGCTTGCGCCCGAAGAGGCCTGCACGCACATGCCGTTGGCCACGGCAATCAGATACCGCGCCAGCGCCGCGGGCTGGGCGCCCTTCGGCAATTCCTTGGCCGCCGTGGAGCATTCAAAACGCGCCCTTAGCGCCAATTCGGCGCCGGCGCGATGACGGGCCACTTCTTCTGGGACTTTGGCCGTGGAATCGCCGCACGTCAGTCCGCCTTGGACCAAGAGACTGCCCGGAGGGTGACCTGCACCGGTGACCCGTTCGGCAACGCCGAGCAGAAAGCGTGCAGCCGCGTCTTTGGCGCTGGGCGCTGCCGCCACATCACGCAAGAAACCCTCGCTCGTCTTGTCGTGATGATCGAGGACCGCTTTGAACAGACCGAGTTTGTTACCGAAGGCCGCATAGACGCTGGGGGAATTGATCCCCATCGCTGCCGTCAAATCGGCCATCGAGGCCCCTTCATATCCTTTTTGCCAGAAAACCTGCATCGCCTGATCAAGTGCGGCATGGATGTCGAACTCCCGCGGGCGCCCTAACTTTCCGTTAGGCTCTTTTTTTGTGCTGCTCATTACATAAATCTCTTGAAATCTTCCGGTCCGGCCATAAGTGTAATGCTCACTATACAATGTGGGACGCCATGACACCTTTTACAACCCATCTGCGGAATCGGCCTTATCTCTTGGGCGGTGTGGCATTTGCCGCTGTTATGGCGGTTTTTTTGCTCACCCATGAAAACGGGCGGGCTAGCGCCGATCCGGCCGCCACCGCTCCTGTGCCGGTCGTTGCGCGGACCATTGCGCCGCGGGATGTGCGGATTTGGACGTCCTTTTCCGGCCGCATGCAAGCGGTTGACGCAGCGGAAATTCGCCCCGAGGTGACCGGCCGCATCACCGAAATCCGCTTCAAGGATGGCCAAATGGTCAAAGCGGGTGACATCCTTTTTGTCATCGATCCTAGGACTTATGAAGCCGCTGCCGCCAAGGCGCGGGGTGATTTGTCCTCGGCCAATGCCTCCGCGGCGCTGGCGAAAACCGAATTCGAACGCGGCGAAAGCCTGTTGAAGGCACAGGCCATTGCCAAGAGCAGTTACGATCAACGCGCCAGCGCCGCCCGGGTTGCGGTCGCCAATGTGCAAGTGGCCGAGGCCGCGCTGCATCAAGCGGCGTTGGACGTCGAGCATGCTTACGTAAGGGCGCCGATTTCGGGGCGCGTCAGCCGTCCCGAGATTACCATCGGCAATCTGGTGACCGCGGGGCCAACGGCGCCTTTGCTGACATCGATCGTGTCAGGTGACGGCATCTATGCCGATTTTGAAGTGGACGAGCCGAGTTATCTGAACATCCTGCGCAGCAAGAATGCGGGGGCCGAACAGGCTATCCCGGTGGAACTGGCGCTGCAGGGCGATCCCGGACACACGTATAGCGGCACGATTTACAGCTTCGACAACAAGATCGATACCGGCTCCGGCACGATCCGTGCGCGCGCCCGCTTCGACAACAAAGACGGCACGCTGGTCAGCGGCATGTTCGTCACCGTCAAGCTGGGCAACCAGATCGACCACAACGCACTTCTGGTGCCGGAAGGTGCGATCGGAACCGATCAGAACAAGCGCTTCGTTTTTGTTATCGACCGTTCCAGCAAGGCCGCCTTCCGCGAAGTCGTGCTCGGGTCCGGCGTCGATGGCGAGCGTGAGGTGTTGAGCGGACTTCACGCCGGAGATCGCGTGATCGTCGAAGGTTTGCAGCACATCGCAGCTGGCGCTCTGGTGCAGACCAGTCGCCAGGTGGCCGATGCGTCACCGCGTACTACCAGGCTCGCGCGCTAAACGGATACGGATTCTATGAGCCTCTCCAAGTTTTTCGTCGACCGGCCGATTTTCGCCGGTGTGATTTCTATTATCATTTTTCTGGCGGGACTGCTCGCGATCACCCAGCTGCCGATCTCGGAATACCCTGAGGTCGTGCCGCCTTCGATTGTGGTGAAAGCGCAGTTCCCCGGTGCCAATCCAAAGGTGATCGCCGAAACCGTGGCGACGCCATTGGAAGAACAGATCAACGGCACCGAGAACATGCTGTATATGTCCTCGCAAGCTGCTTCCGACGGCACCTTGACATTGACCGTCGTCTTCAAACTGGGGACCGACCCCAATTTGGCGCAACAGATGGTGCAGAACCGGGTCAATCAGGCGCTGCCGCGCTTGCCCGATGTCACGCGGAACTTGGGCGTAACGACGGTCAAAAGCTCGCCGGACCTGACCATGGTCGTGCACTTGGTCTCGCCCGACAGCCGTTACGACATGCTTTATCTGCGCAATTACGCAGTGCTGAACGTCAAAGACCAACTCGCTAAGATTTCCGGCGTCGGCAGCGTGCAACTGTTCGGCTCCGGCGATTACGCTATGCGCATCTGGCTCGATCCGCAGAAGGTCGCCGAGCGTGGTCTGACCGCCGACGAGGTTGTAACCGCTATCCGCCGTCAGAATATTCAGGTTGCGGCCGGTGTTATCAACGGCCCGCCCTATAGCGCCAGCGGCGCCCTGCAATTGCCGATCAACGCCAAGGGACGGCTGACCGACCCCGAACAGTTTTCCGACATCATCATCAAGCGCACGGGCGGCACGATCACGCGGCTGAAAGATGTGGCGCGCGTGGAAATTAATGCCTCCGAGTATGGTCTGCGTTCGCTCCTCAACAACAACCCGGCCGTGGCCATTCCGATTTTTCAGGCTCCTGGTTCCAACGCCATTCAAATCTCTGACTCGGTGCGCAAGACCATGGCGGAGCTGAGCCAGAATTTTCCGCCGGGCCTCGAATATCGGATTGCCTACGATCCCACCGTCTTCGTCCGCGGCTCGATTAAGGCGGTTATTCATACCCTTTTGGAAGCCATCGTGCTGGTGGTTTTGGTCGTGATCCTGTTCCTGCAAACCTGGCGGGCCTCGATCATCCCGCTGCTGGCCGTGCCGGTATCGATCGTCGGCACGTTTGCGGCCATGTATATCTTCGGCTTTTCGATCAATGCGCTGTCGCTGTTCGGGCTCGTGCTCGCGATCGGCATCGTGGTCGATGACGCTATCGTGGTGGTAGAGAACGTCGAGCGTGGAATCGAGGAAGGGTTAAGTCCGCGTGACGCCACGTTGCGGGCGATGCGGGAGGTGACGGGGCCGATCATCGCCATCGCGTTGGTGCTTTGCGCCGTCTTCGTACCCATTGCGTTCATCAGCGGTTTGACCGGGCAGTTCTATCGCCAGTTCGCGCTCACCATCGCGTTTTCGACGGTGATCTCTGCCTTCAACTCTTTGACCCTCTCGCCAGCTTTAGCGGCGACGCTTTTGAAAGGCCGCAACGCGCCCAAGGACGGGGTGACGCGGGCAATGGATAAGTGGTTTGGGCCGTTCTTCCGCGGCTTCAATCGCTTCTTTCATCGCGGCTCGAATGGCTACAGCCATGGCGTCACAAGTGCGCTTGGCCACAAAACCCGCGCGCTGGGTGTCTACGGAGCGCTTTTGGTAGCAGCGTTTATCGGTTTCCAACTCGTGCCCTCGGGCTTCGTGCCCATTCAGGACAAGCAATACCTCGTCAGTTGCGCTCAGCTCCCCGATGGCGCCACGCTCGACCGCGCCGAGGCCGTCATCCGCGACATGTCCGACATTGCTTTGAAGGAACCGGGTGTCGAAAGCGCCGTTGCCTTCCCGGGCCTGTCGATCAACGGCTTCATCAACAGCCCTTCGGCCGGCATCGTCTTCGTGGCGTTGAAGCCTTTTGCTGACCGTCCGTCGGCGGATTTGTCGGGCCCGGCGATCGCTCAGAAGTTGCAGCGAAAATTTGCCGGTGTGAAAGGCGCGATCATCGCGATTTTTCCGCCACCTCCGGTACAAGGACTTGGCACCATCGGCGGCTTCAAGCTGGAGGTGCAGGACCGCACGGATCAAGGGTACGAAGCCCTCGATCGAGCGATGAAAACCATTCAACTCAAGGCGCGCAGCGAACCGGCATTGGCGGGTGTCTTTTCGAACTACAACATCGGCGTGCCGCAGCTGGACGCTTCGCTCGACCGTACACGGGCCATGCAGCTCGGCGT
>JAATGK010000172.1 GCA_015654715.1 Alphaproteobacteria bacterium | reverse complement strand
TCGCCGGACAACGATCTCAAATGGGAGCGCGTCCATCCGGCGCCGGACAAATATGATTTCCGCCTCGGCGACCAATATGTCGAATTCGGGCAAAAGAACCATCTGTTCACGGTCGGTCACGTGCTGGTCTGGCACAATCAGGTTCCCGACTGGGTGTTCCACGACGGCAGCGGGAATTTGCTCACCCGCGACAAGCTGCTGCAGCGTTTGCACGATCACATCAGCACCGTGGTCGGCCGCTACAAGGGCAAGATCAAAGCCTGGGACGTCGTTAACGAAGTGATCGGCGACGACGGCGCCATGCGTCCGACGCTGTGGTACCAGATCATCGGCGAGGACTACATCGCCAAGGCGTTCCAATGGGCGCACGAAGCCGATCCGGCTGCGGAACTCACCTACAACGACTACAACATCGAAGTTCCGGCGAAGCGGGCGGGCGCTTTGGCGCTGGTGAAACGGCTCAAGGCGGCGGGCGTGCCGATCACCACCGTCGGCATCCAGGCGCATTATTTGCTCGGCGAGCCCGACCTCAAGCTGCTCGACGAGACCATCACCGAATTCGCCAAGCTCGGCGTCAAGGTGGCGCTCACCGAGCTTGATATCGACGTGCTGCCGCGGCCTTCGGGCGGGGTCACTGCCGACGTCGCGATGCATCTGGCCGCCGATCCCAAATACAATCCTTATGTCAGCGGATTGCCGGACGCCGTGCAGCAGAAGCTGGCGGAACGCTATGCCCAAGTCTTCGCCATTGCGCTCAAACACAAGGACGTGGTCGATCGCGTCACGCTGTGGGGCGTCACCGACAACGACACTTGGCACAACGATTGGCCGATCAAAGGCCGCACCGCTTATTCGCTGTTGTTCGACCGCGCCTATCAGCCCAAACCGGCGGTGGCCGCGATCATCAAGGTGGCGCAGTAGCGTCCTTCGAGACGGCGCTACGCGCCTCCTCAGGATGAGGGACGCGGCTAATCCTTCAGCCGCTCCTTGGCGAAGGTGAGAAATGCCGCCCAATTGGGCTGCATGGTGTGGCCGAAGGGGTGCTGGCGGAAGGCCAGAGCCCCTTTGGTGACCAGGGTGCCGGTGGCGGGAAATTCGCTGCTGCCGAGATCGCCGGCGCCGAGCAAGCGATAGACCGGACCTGCCGCAACGGCAGCAAGGAACATACCTTTGGGATCGGTCCAGCCGTCGCCTGCCTCGCGCGTGCCCGCACTGATGAAGACCGGCCGCGGCGCACACAGCGCGATCAACTCATGGGCATCGACCGGAAGATCGTTCACCGTTTTAGGCCCGGCGTAGCGGAGGAAATTGCCCGCCATCCAATGGTATTCGCCGTCACCGGCGAGATTTTCCAGCCGCTCACCATAGTCGCGCCGAAGGAGCTTGGCCCCGCCGGCCCCCGAAGAGGAAATGTAACCGGCGGCAAGGCGCGGCTCGAAAGCCATGGCAACCAGCGCCGCCTTGCCGTAGCGCGAATGGCCCGCGATGCTGATGTGATGGGCGTCGACGCGGGCGTCCGCGGACAGAGCATCGACCGCCCGGCTGGCTCCCCAGGCCCAGGCACGCAAGGCACCCCATTGCTCAGGCGAGCGCGGGCCGCCTTTGTTGACGAGGCCGATGATGCCTTCACGCAGTTTGGTGGGATCGTCAGGCTGGATGGTGGTCGGGATCAGTTCGGCATAACCCCAGCCCGCCGCCAAAACCTGTTGGCGCCAATCCGGGCCTTGGCCTTCGGGGACCGGAGGATTGGCCAATTTCCCGGTCCACGACAGCACGATGATCACCGGCACCGGCTTGTCGCTTTTCCCTGGCAGGGTGAGGTCCATGGCGATGTCCACGCGTAAACCGGGAAAGGCGTGATTGTCGACATGACCGACAAAATGCTCGGTGGTGGTGCCGTCCGCGCCCACGGCGCCGCCGGCCACTTCCCAGTGCACGGCGGGCATATGATCCGGCACACGGCCGTAAACGTCGCGCTCAAAGGCCGCAACAATTTCCGGACGCCGGCTTTTGTACCAACCATCTGCCGTTGTGACAGCGGTTCCATTCGCCAGCCTGAGCGGGTCGGGCAGGGACGGGGCGCCCGCACGGGCCTCGTCGTAGTTCGCTGCATTGGCCGCTTTCGGATCCATCCCATTGGCACCGGCTCGCAGCGATGTGATGTGCAGGGTGTCGAGGAGTAGGCGATAGTCCGAAGGCGCCGCTGCCGCGCTCGTCAGCAACAAAGCCAACACACAACCCGCAAATCGTTTCATGGCGACCGCTCCTGATGTTGTCCAACAGGTATATCAGTGGTAACGCTATCATATACCATCCCGCCGGCAGAAGCGGGGGTGGCGCCAGGAAAGGTAAGCGATGAAAGCGGCCCTTGTCGTCCTCGCAGTTGTTGCCATGGCGATTCCGGCGCGAGCCGAGCTGGCGTTGTTCGACGGCCGCAGCACGGCAACCATCGTCCACACCGACGGCACGCCGTTGACCAAGGCCGCTGAGCTTCTGGCGCGCGATCTTTCGGCTTTGTCGGGAAAAAAGGTTCCGGTCGCTGCCGTTTTGCCACGGACCGGCACCGCCGTCATGATCGGACGAATCGATCAGCCTGACATCGCAGCCCTGCTCAAAGCGAACCACATCGACACGAGCGCCGTTGCCGGCAAATGGGAGACCTACGGCCGCGCGGTGGTCGATACCGGCGACCGCAAGGTGCTGGTGATCTTCGGCTCGGATACCCGCGGTGCGATCTGGGGGGTGATGGACCTTTCCCGCGAGATGGGCGTGTCGCCGTGGGAGTGGTGGGCCGACGTTGCGATCAAGAGCCGCGCCCGCGTCGCGGTCGACGACACGCTGCATTATTCCAAACAACCGACGGTCAAATATCGCGGCATTTTCCTCAACGACGAGGAATACGGCCTGTTCCCGTGGGCGGCCAAGACCTACGACAAGAAGCTCGGCAATATCGGCCCCAAGACCTATGCCCGCATCTATGAGTTGATGTGGCGGCTCAAGGCCAACACCCTCTGGCCGGCCATGCACACGGTGAGCGAGGCCTTCAACAAGGTGCCGGGAAATCCCGAAATGGCCGGCGATTACGCCATCGTCCACGGCACCTCCCACGTCGAGATGATGCTGCGTTCGAATCCGCATGAGTGGGATTCGAAGACCATGGGCGAATACAATTTCGTCACCAACCGCCAGCGCATGCTCGACTATTGGGACAGCGCGGTGCGCGACTACGGCAAGTACGACAACAATTACACGGTGGGTCTGCGCGGCGCCGACGATTATGCGATGGCGGGCGCCGACACCCCGCAAGGCATGGCCAAGATTCTCGAAGACGTCTTTGCCGAGCAGCGCAAGATTTTGGAGCACCGCCTCGGCAAGCCGGCCAATCAGATTCCGCAGGTGTTCACGCCTTACAAGGAAGTTCTGCCCGCATACGATGC
>JAATGK010000350.1 GCA_015654715.1 Alphaproteobacteria bacterium | reverse complement strand
GAAACGCTGGTGGAAGCCGGTTATGCGCCGGAGATGGCCTATTTCGAGTGCCTGCACGAGGTGAAGCTGATCGTGGATTTGATCTACGAAGGCGGCATCGCCAACATGAACTACTCGAGCTCCAACACCGCCGAATACGGCGAATACGTCACCGGCCCCAAGATCGTCACCGACGAAACCAAAAAGGCGATGCGCGAAGCCCTGGCCAACATCCAGTCGGGCCGCTTTGCCCGCGATTGGGTGCTTGAGAACAAGGCCGGTCAGCCCTCCTTCAAGGCCACCCGCGCCAACAACCACAACCACCCGATCGAAGACGTCGGCGCCAAGCTCCGCGCCATGATGCCCTGGATCGGCAAGAACAAGCTGGTCGACAAAGACAAGACCGGCGGCGAAGGCTGAGCCTTCATCCCCTGTGATACGGAAAAGGCGGTGCTGCGGCGCCGCCTTTTTTGTTTTTTCTGCCCCCGCGGGCGCAAAATTCTCGCCGCATGTACCGAGACCGTGGGGGAAGTGCCTCGTGTTCGCGAGGCAAAGGGGGCTTGTAATTGATGAGCCCCCTTCGGCGCTTCGCGCCACTTCCCCCGCGTTCCAAGTGCTGGTGATGAAAGTCTTGCGCCCGCTGGGGCAGAAAAGGACTGCGTCACTAAGGTATTCGACGTTGGCGCGTTCCCGGAGCGATCTTCGCGGCCACCGCATTTGAAAGCCGCCGAAAATGTCAAAAATCCTGCTTGCCTTCGTCGCCGCCGCCGCGCTGGCTGCGCCTTCTTTCGCCGGTTCCGTCGAAACCGCCGCGGCGTTGCGCGATAAGGCGCTGACCGATGCCACCGCCTGGAACACTCTTGAATCCATTACCACCGAAATCGGTCCGCGCCCGATCGGCAGCCCGGCTTACCTGCGTTCGCGCGAGTGGGCGGTGGCCAAGCTGAAAGCGCTCGGCTTCACCGCCGTGCATGTCGAAACCTTTCCCAAGCCGGCTTGGATTCGCGGCGCCGAAAGCGCCGAGGTTGTGGCGCCGTTCCCGCAGAAGCTGGCGATCATCGGCCTCGGCAGTTCGCTGCCGACGCCCAAGGGCGGTATCGAGGCGCCGGTCGCGGTGTTTGGCAGCTACGCCGAAATGCTGGAACAGCCGCCGGGGTCGCTGAAGGGCAAGATCGCCGTCGTCAACCAGCCGATGACCCGCACGCAGGATGGTTCGGGTTACGGCGCGGCGGTGGAAGCGCGGAGCGGCGACGGCGAAGCGGCCAAACGCGGCGCCGTGGCTTATCTGGTGCGCTCGATTTCCACCGGCACCGGCCGTGCGCCCCATACCGGCAGCAGCGGCGGTCCCGGCCCGCATATTCCCGCTGCCGCGCTCGGCGTGCCCGATGCCGATCTCCTGGCGTCGCTGGCCGCGCGCGGGACCGTCCGCGTACGTCTCAATCTCGCGTCCAGCATCAATCCCAAAGCGGTGTCGTTCAACATCTCGGGTGAGATCAAAGGCCGTGAGGCGGCGGACGAGGTTATCGTCATCGGCGGCCATCTCGATAGCTGGGACCCGGGCACCGGGGCCATCGACGCTGGCGCCGGCATCGCCATCACCACCGCGGCCGCCAAGCTGATCGCCGATCTGCCGGTCCACCCGCGCCGCACCATCCGCGTCGTGTTGTGGGGCTCGGAAGAAAACGGCGGCTCGGCCCAGGCCTATGCCGAGGCGCACAAAGCCGAAGTGCCGAAGCTCGTCATCGCCGGCGAAAGCGATCTCGGTGCCGACCGCGTTTATCAGGTGGCGCTGCCGCAGGGCATTCCGGGCCTCGACGAAGTCATGGCGCCGCTCAAGGTGATCGTGTCGCCCGAACCGCCGCGTCATGGCGGCTCCGACATTGCCGGCTTGCAGAAGGCGGGAGTGCCGATCCTCGGCGTCTCGAACGATGCGACGCGCTATTTCGATTACCATCACTCGGCCGACGACACGCTGGCGATTGTCGATCGCGCCCAGCTCAATCAGAACGTCGCCGTCTGGGCCAGCCTCGTTTACCTGATCGCCGAATCCGGTATCGATTTTCACGGCAAGCCCGGCGCGAAATAAAAAATCCGACTGTCGCATTCTTATTGCAAAGCATTTGCAGTGATGACCAGCGCTGTCACGCGCACGCGGTCGCAGCCAAGTATTTGATGCGCTTTGCTTGCCGCCGCTGGCGTCGCAGGCCGTCGCAAAATTCGAAAACCCCCTTGCAGACTGCGGGAGGTATTCCCATTTCTGCTATATCCCAATACCTGCAAGACCGAAGCGGACGCTCGCAAAACGGCGCGGCGTTGGGCATAGTTGGTAGCGGCTGGGAGTTGCCTGATGGCGGCGTTTTTCAAATGGCTGTGGCGCGTCAATGCGGTCTTGGTGTTTGCCGTGCTGGTGGCGGTGATCGCGTTCTTGCTGCTGTCCACGAAGACGCACATCACTCAGCCGCTGCTCGAATACGTTGGACCGCTACCGTCGGTCGTGATTGGGAAGCCGAAGCCCAGCTACACTTATGACCTCGAAAAGGATCTTCTGATCGGCGCCGATACCGGTCGCGACGATTTTGAGATCTATCGTCTGACGCGCTGGGGCAAGATCAACGGTATGCCGGTGACACCGGATGCCGCCGCGACGGTGAATCTGCTGGTGGAGGATAAGAAATCCGGCAGCAACAAATGGCTGTTCCCGGGGTTCGACCGTTCGATCGTCAATCAGGAAACCGTGCTGACGGGCCGCTGGTACTGGCACGAGCCAGAAATCGACGACGACATTGCGGTCGAGATTGTGGTGCTGAAAGTGATTGAGGCCGATACGAACGGCGACGACGCCCTTACCGAGGGCGACCGCCAAACGCTCTATATCGCCCGCTTCCCCGCGGCGGGTCCGGAAAAACTCCTCACCGCCGATGCGATCTGGTTCACCATGCAGAATAAAAAGGAATACCAGATCGGCTATCGCGAAAAGGGCGAAGGCTTCTTGGCGGTTTATGCGCTGCCCGATTTTACGCTGGTGTCGAAAACCAAAGTGGAAGGTTTTCCGAACTAACTTTCAGTGCGCTCCCAAAGGTGTAAAACCGTCGCCGGAAGCGATCGGGAGCTCACGATGCACGTCACGGGTCATTGCTATTGTCGCAAGATCACCTTCGAAGCCGAGGCCGATCCGGCGAGTGTTGCGGTCTGTCATTGCACCGATTGCCAGGAGCTGACCGGTTCGGCCTATCGCGTTGCGTTGCGGGCGAAGAACTTCAAGCTTCTATCGGGCGCGCCCAAGGTCTGGATCAAGACGGCCGAAAGCGGCCGCCAGCGCGCTCATTCCTTCTGCCCCGATTGCGGTTCGCCGATTTACTCCGGCGCGCCGGACGGCAAACTCGATGACGTCTCGCTGCGCATCGGTACCCTCGATCAGTGCCGCGATCTCGAACCGAAAAAGCAGATCTGGACCCGCTCGGCGCTACCCTGGGCGCTCGATCTGCACGGCCTGGAAGGGCACCAAAAGCAATAGCTTTTCGCGTCGCGCTCTACGTCGGATTCTCCAAGCTGAAGACCCCGCTCTCGGCATCGTAAGAGAACAATTCGGCAAAACGGCCCCAGCTGGTGATCGCGCGCAGGGTTTCGTCGGCGGCGTCTTCGGTGAATTTGTCTTCGAGTTCGTCGATGAAGCGGCGGCGCGGCGCGGTGTGGCTGGCGCGTTCGTCGAGGACTTTGCGGATGTGGGCGGCGAACGGCACGTTGGCGACCAGCGTCCGCTGGAAGATTTCCTTGCGGACCTGCGTTTCGGATTCGGCGAACAGCTTGCCCATATGGGTCAGCTTGATGTCGCCGCCTTCCATGTCGCCGAGGCGCAGCATCTGCATCTGTTCGGTGATGGGAAACAGTTCGTCGACTTCAAGCTGCAGATCGGAGGCGATGTCGGGAAGGTCGGCCTTGCCGTCGTAAGGCGGCGACGCCAGCGCCTCAATCAGGCCCCACAGCGTCGAGGTCGGAACGCGCGTGATCGGCGCGTCGGGAAGATTGCCCACGGCTGGCACGTTGCGCTGGCGCTCGATCCGCCGCGCGGTCATTTCGACATAGATGCGGTCGACGAAGTCCTCGAACTTGGGATCGGCGCGGTCGCGCGGATGCGGCAAGTCGATGGCGATGTCGGTGGTGACATGTCCGGGATTGGAGGAAAAGATCAGCGCCCGGTCGCACATCTGCACCGCTTCCTCGATGTTGTGGGTGACGAGCAGGATGGATTTGATCGGCAGCTTCTGCTGGCTCCACAGCTCGATCAAATCGGTGCGCAGGTTTTCTGCCGTCAGCACGTCAAGCGCCGAGAACGGCTCGTCCATCAGAAGAATGTTGGGATGCACCACAAGGGCGCGGGCGAACCCGACGCGCTGGCGCATGCCGCCGGAAAGCTCGCGCGGATAAGCACTTTCGTAACCGTCGAGGCCGATGAGGTCGATGGCTTCCAGCGCCCGGGTGCGGATTTCCTTTTCCGGCAGGCCCAAGGCTTCAAGACCAAGCTGCACGTTTTCCAGCACCGTCAGCCAGGGAAACAGCGCGAAACTCTGGAACACCATGGCGATGCCGCTCGCCGGTCCGTCGATTTTGTTGCCGAGATAGGTGAG
>JAATGK010000415.1 GCA_015654715.1 Alphaproteobacteria bacterium | reverse complement strand
GATGATGTAGGTGGGTGCCGGTACGCCCGGCTTCGGCGCACTGAGCGAACCGAACAGCATGCCGATCAGGTCCTTGCCCAAGGCCGATCCAGTGATGTCGAGCAGGATCGGCCCGATCATCAGCACGACGCAAAACAAGACACCGAGAATAGGCGTCCAGGGATAGAACGGCACCTTGAACGGCCGCGGCAGGTCGGGTTCGGCCCGTCTCAGATAAATCACGCTGACGCAGACGATGGAAAACGCCAGCGCCGTGCCGATGCTGACGATGCTGCCCATGACATCGAGCGGCAGCACCGCCGCCGCAAACGCAATCAAGGCGCCGAGCAGCACCGTGCCTGCCGCCGGGGTCCGGAACGTCTTGTTCACGCGGCTGAAGATTTCAGCGATCAGGCCGTCTTTGGCCATTTGATAGAAGACGCGGGTTTGGGCGTAGCACAGCACCAGCATCACCGAGGTCAGCCCGGTGAAAGCACCGATCTTGATGATGAAGGAAAACAGGTTGAGGTGATGGCTCGCGTTCAACGGCCAGGCGACCAGCGCCCAGCTCGGATTCATGCGGTCCACCGCAATGGCGATCGGATCGGGTACGTTCAGTGAGCGGAATGGCACCACACCGGTCAGCACCGCGGAAACGGCCATGTAGATGACGGTACAGACCGCCAGCGATCCGAGAATGCCGATCGGCAAATCGCGTTGCGGGTTCTTGGCCTCGCCCGCCGCCGTCGAAACCGCCTCGAAACCGATATACGCGAAGAAGACGTAAGACGCGGCCCGCAAGATGCCTTGCCAGCCGTAATGGAAGCTGCCCTCGTTCGCCGGAACAAAGGGGTGCCAGTTGGCGGGATCGAGATAGCTGACGCCAATGACGATAAAGGCCAGCAAAACGCTGACCTTGACCACCACGATGACATTGTTGAACCGCGCCGATTCCTTAATTCCCACCACCAGAAGCGCGGTCACCGCGAGAATGCCGAAGGCGCCCACCAGATTGACCGCGCCGGTGGAATGCAGCGCGCCGTGCGCCGCCGGGTTATTGGCGTCGGGCACGATGTACTGCATGGTCGAATGCGAGATGACATCGGGAACGACGATCCCGAAATCGCGGATCAGACTGACGACATAGCCGGTCCAGCCGGCCGCGACCGTCGAGGCGGCGATGCCGTATTCGAGCAGCAAGAGCCAGCCCATCGTCCAGGCGAAGACCTCGCCCAACGTCACATAGGAATAAGAATAGGCCGAACCCGAAACCGGCATGGTGGACGCCAGTTCGGCGTAGCAGAGCCCGGCGAACCCACAAGCCGTGCCGGCGATGATGAAGGCAAAAACGACGGCGGGGCCGGCCATCGTCGCCGCCGCATGGCCCGTCAGCACGAAAATGCCCGCGCCGATAATGCAACCGATACCTAATGTGACAAGGTTAAATGGACCCAAGGTCCGCTTCAATTCGCTCTTCTTGAAATCGTCTTGCACATGCGCCACCGGCTTGCGCAAAAAAATACTCGCCATATTCTGCCCCTGCGTACTGACCAACCGAAACAATCAGCCTAGAAGCCGAGGTGTCACGGGGCAAGCGCCAGCATAAGCGGCAATTTCGCTTGCTGCCTGCTTTTTGGGCGGAATGCTGCGTGCCTGCGCCTTGAGGAGTTGTTCCATGCGTGATTTCGTTGCCGCTTCGAGTCGCCACCCTCAGAGACATGTCCTGACGCGTGGTTTGTACCGAGGAGTTGCGGCGCATGGCTGAGTTGGACGATGCCGATCTGACGCAGCCCGAACCGGTGGCGGCGAGCGAACATCATCTCAAGCGGGCGCTCGGCCCCGTCAGTCTGATCATGATCGGCATTGGCTCGGTGCTCGGCGCCGGCATTTTCGTGGTCGCGGGAACCGCCGCCGCCACTCATGCCGGACCGGCCGTGCTGCTGTCGTTTATTATTGCCGCGCTCGGCTGTTTGTTCGCCGGGCTGTGCTATGCCGAATTCGCGTCGATGATCCCGGAATCGGGATCGAGCTACACCTACGCCTACGCCACCATGGGCCGCTTCATGGCGTGGTTCATCGGCTGGAACATGGTGCTGGAATATCTCGCTGCGGGATCGACGGTGGCGGTCGGCTGGTCGGGCTATTTCGTCAGCTTCCTGCAGCACTTCGGCATCGTCATCGCGCCGGCGCTGACCAACGCGCCGCTGGCAGGGACCGGCCTCGAAGCCCTGCACACCACGGGTGCGATCCTCAATCTGCCCGCCGTCGTGTTGATTTTCGCGCTGACCTTCTTCCTGCTCACCGGCGTGCGCGAGACCGCCAAATTCAATGACCTGATGGTGCTGATCAAATGCGGCGTGGTGCTGCTGGTGATCGGCTTCGGTCTCTCTTACGTTCGCCTTGAAAATCTGACGCCGTTCATTCCGCCCAATACCGGCCATTGGGGCCATTTCGGCATTTCCGGCGTCCTGGCGGCGTCGGGCATCATCTTCTTTTCCTTCGTCGGCTTCGAATCCGTTTCGGTGGCGGCCCAGGAAGCCAAGAATCCGCGCCGCGACTTGCCGATCGGCATTCTCGGTTCGCTCGCCATCTGCACCGGCCTTTATATCCTGATGGCGCTGGTGCTGACCGGCATCACCGACTGGCGCACGCTCGACGTCGCCAATCCGGTGTCGTTTGCGGTGAGCAAGATCACCGGCCTGAGCTGGCTGACCCTGCCGATCGACATTGGCGCCATCGTCGGCCTCGCCTCGGTCACCTTCGTGTCGCTCTACGGCCAGTCGCGCATCTTCTATTCGATTGCGCGCGACGGCTTTCTGCCGCCGGCCTTTGCCAAGGTGCACCCGCGCTCGCGCACGCCCCACAACGGCACCATCATCACCAGCGTGGTCGCCGCCCTGCTCGCCGCCGTATTCCCGCTCGACATCCTGGCGGAACTGGTTTCGGTCGGCACGCTCCTCGCCTTCATCGCGGTCTGTGTCGGCATCATGATCCTCAGGATCACAGCGCCACGGGCCAAGCGCCGTTTCCGCGTCGCCTTCGTTTGGCTGATCGCACCCGCGGGCGTCATCGTCTGCGCCGGGATGATGATCAGCCTGTTCTTCTCCTCGCCCGATACCGGCTGGCGGCTGGTGATTTGGACCGCCATCGGCGTTGCGATATATTTCGCTTACGGCGTTTGGCACGCTGCGCCTTCCAAATGGAAGGTCACCAACGGGGATTGATCCCAAGGGGAATAAATTTGTCCTACCGCTCGCTGCGCGACTTCATGGCCAAGCTGGAAGCCGCGGGAGAATTGGTGCGCGTGACCGAGCCGGTGTCCACCGTGCTCGAAATGACCGAAATCCAGACGCGCCTTTTGGCCGAAGGCGGTCCCGCGGTGCTGTTCGAGCATCCGATCAAGGCCGATGGCCAGCCCAGCGCGATGCCGGTGCTGGTCAATCTGTTCGGCACGGTGAAGCGCGTCGCCATGGGCGTGACCCTCGGCGGTGAGCCCCGCACCACGGCGGCGGAACTGCGCGAAGTCGGCGAGATGCTGGCCGCGATGCGCCAGCCGACCCCGCCGAAAAGCTTCGGCGATGCGGTGGAGATGCTCCCCTTAGCCAAAGCGGCGATGGCGATGCGGCCCAAATCGGTGAAGCATCCGGCCTGCCAGGAAATTGTCCTCCAAGGTGACGACATCGATCTTGGCGCTTTGCCGATTCAGACGTGCTGGCCGGGCGAACCGGCACCGCTGATCACCTGGCCGCTGGTCGTTACCAAAGGACCGAGCGAAGCCAGAGAAGACGATTTCAATCTCGGCATCTATCGCAATCAGGTTATCAACCAACGCCAGACGCTCATGCGCTGGCTGCGCCATCGCGGCGGGGCGCAACACCATGCCCGTTGGGCGAAAGAACATACCGAGCCGCTGCCCGTTGCCATCGTGCTCGGCGCCGATCCCGGAATCATTCTCGCCGCCGTAACGCCGGTGCCCGATACGCTGTCGGAATATCAGTTTGCGGGCCTCTTGCGCGGCGATCGGGTCGAACTCGCCGATTGCATCACCCAGCCGTTGAAGGTTCCGGCGGAAGCCGAAATCGTTTTGGAAGGCGAAGTCTCGCTCAGCGATTATCGCGACGAAGGCCCCTACGGCGATCACACCGGCTATTACAATTCGGTCGAACAATTCCCGGTTTTCACTGTCACCGCGATCACGATGCGCAAAGACCCGATCTACCTCAGCACCTTCACCGGACGGCCGCCGGACGAGCCCTCCATTTTGGGTGAAGCGCTGAACGAAGTGTTCATTCCGCTGCTGCAGCAACAATTCCCCGAGATCCTCGATTTCTGGCTGCCGCCGGAAGGCTGCAGCTATCGCATCGCGGTCGTCCGTATGAAGAAGGCTTATCCCGGCCACGCCAAGCGCGTGATGATGGGCGTGTGGAGTTACCTGCGCCAGTTCATGTACACCAAATGGGTGATCGTGGTCGACGACGACATCGATGCCCGCAATTGGAAAGACGTGATGTGGGCGATCGCCACCCGCATGGACCCGGCCCGAGACATCACGCTGATCGAGAACACGCCGATCGACTACCTCGACTTCGCCAGCCCCGACAGCGGCCTCGGCTCCAAAATCGGCCTCGACGCCACCAACAAATGGCCACCCGAAACCAAACGCGAATGGGGCCGCAAGATCGCGATGGATGAAGAGGTGATCAAGACGGTCACCGAGAAATGGTCGCGCCTGGGACTTCCCGGCAGCGGCAAGCCGATCTGGCGATCAGGCAAAGCCGAGAAATAACGCCAGGGCGCGATTGACCGCGACCATGGTCTCGTC
>JAATGK010000155.1 GCA_015654715.1 Alphaproteobacteria bacterium | reverse complement strand
TTGATGGTGTAGCGCGTGTCGCGGATCTGGACCGGCAGATCGTCAGCGGTCGATGCCGTGCCCTGGTTGGACAGACCGGCGATGAAGTTGTTGCCGGCGCCCTTGTCGGTGTGGCGATATACCTGCAGATGCGCGTTGAGAGCATCGGTGATGGCATAATCCCCGGCGAGATAGAACAGATCGTCGTTACGCAGGATCTGGCCGTTGGTGAAGGTGACGTCGGCATTCTTTGCTGGTGCCGTCGCATTGACGCACTTGGACGCCAGCGAGGCGACGCTGCAAGCCGCGACACCAACGTAGCTCTGCCAGTCCGGCGCATAGCCGCCCCAATCCCAGCCGAGGCGGTTCAGCATGTCCTTCGACAGGTAAGGGTCGTCGGCCTGGTCGGTGCGCGAAAGATCCGCGAAGGCTGTGATCGTGCCGCGATCGAATTTGTACTGCACCTTGCCGTTGAGCTGCTTGCCGGTGGATTGTTTATAGGCACCCTGGTTCACGAACAGGTCTTGTTCGCTGTACTGTCCGGAGATGTAGGCCGAAAAACCTTCGTATTCGCCGGTATCGAAGCGCACGAAGGTGCGCTTGCTGCTCTCGGTGCCGATGCTCTGGCTTGCCGCGAACCCCAGGTCTTCGTGCGGGGCATTGGATGTATAGGTCAGTGCGCCGCCGAGGTTGCTGGTCGACGGAATGCTGAGGCCGGCGATGCCGGTCGCGAGATCGGCGCGCTCAAGATTCTCGGAGATCAGCGCGCGGCTGATGGTGAGGCCATTGTAATTGTTGTAGGCGCCGTCGCCGAGCGGCATGCCGTCGAGCGTGTAGCCGAGGTGCGTGGTGCTAAAGCCGCGCACCTGGAGGGACAGCGACTGCTCGTTGACGCCCAGCGCGTCGATCGACTGTGCGCTCACACCCGGCAGGAAATTCAGCGCCTTCTGCACGCTGGTGCCCGGTGGCAAATCGCCGAGATTCGACGGCAGCAGAGTCGAGACCGAGCGGGTTTGGCCGCTGCCGACGACGACGACCTGCTCGACATCGCTGCTGTTCGTCCCTGCGGACGGCGCATCTGCCGCCTTTGCCTGTGCAGCGAGCGTAAAACAAGCGGTAACCGCAAACGCGACAGCGGACTTTTGCAACATTCTGCCCCTCTTTTTCTTGCACAAAGCGCCGCAAAGACTTGCGTCCGCGGCGCCGGATGTCGTCAGACGTTCTGTCATTGCACAGGTTGATGACGCTTTTGCTGCAGTCATTGTTGCCGTGCGAAATCAGCCGCGGCGCATGTAACAGTTTGTCGTCGGTCGCATCCGGCCATGTGACGATGGGCGCGCGACGCGCGATGGCCGGGCTGCAGTCGCGCCAGTCTCTTCACGCTGAACGGGTGTGCAATTGCAGCAGTGCGCCAGAATCTGGTTGTATTGGGTGGGCTGATTGCGCGGCTGGAAGTCCGTTTTCAGCGCTCGGCGTTTGGGGCGTGCGGCCAAGTTTCGCGGCTTGCGAACGGCGACAACGAGATCACACCGCAAGATTTTTGGCTAAATTAAGTGTGGTGGCGCGTGGCCAGCAGCAGGTGACTCATTGCGGACGTTCGCCGATTGTCAGCGCTTCGTGAGTATTTTCCGATTCTGCCGACGCCGCTTCACCACCAATAGGATCGTAACGCGAGGCACCGGCGAGCGAATACGCGCGCACGGAACGCGATGAACGAAGGGCACACGTGATGGACTTGATACAAAGATTGAATTGGCGCTACGCGACCAAAAAGATGGACGCCGCGAAAGCTGTTCCGCAGGAAAAAGTCGAGCGCATTCTGGAGGCGATACGTCTGGCGCCGTCCTCCAGCGGCTTGCAACCCTATGACATTCTCGTTGTGACCAATCCGCAGGTGCGGGCGAAAATTAGACCCGTCGCCTGGGACCAGAGCGTCATTACCGATTGTTCGCATTTTCTGGTGTTCGCGGCTTGGGACGACTACACGACTGAGCGCATCAAGACGATGTTTGACTTCATCACCGCCGAACGTGGCAGCACGAACGAGGGACTGGAAAGCTATCGAAAGATGCTGCTGAGCAAATACCCGCCGCGCGGCCCGGAAGTGAATTTCCAGCATGCCGCAAGACAAGCCTATATCGCCCTTGGCGTTGCCCTGGTCGCAGCCGCCGAAGAAGAAGTCGACAGCACCCCGATCGAAGGCTTTGAGCCGGACGCGGTCGATGACATTCTGCATCTGCGTTCGCGCGGATTGCGCAGCGTCCTCCTCCTGCCGCTGGGATATCGTGACGCCGACAACGACTGGCTGGTTAATCTGAAAAAGGTCCGCCGCCCCCGCAAAAAATTCGTCACAGAGGTCAACTAGGCGCGGCTGCTCTTCTAGGGCAGCAACGGGTTCTCAGGCCAATTGTGTTTGGGATAGCGGCCGCGCATGTCGCGGCGCGCATCGGCCCAGGCGCCTTTCCAGAAGCCTGCGATATCGGCGGTCAGCGCAATTGGCCTTCCGGCTGGCGAGAGGAGCGCGAGCCGGAGCGGCACGCGCCCGCCGGCCAGCTTGGGGGTTTCGGCCAACCCATAGAAATGCTGCGCGCGCGCAGCCGCGATGGGAACCGGCTCGGTATAATCCACCGCGGCCCGGCCATGTGGAAGCGTGAGATGCGTCGGCAATTCCTTGTCGAGACGATTTCGCAGCGACCAATCCAAGCGGCCCTGCAAGATGGCGGCGAGATCGAGGCTCGCAAGGTCGGTAAGCCGCGTGAGTCCGTAAAGCTGCGGCCCGAGCCAATCCCCAAGACTTGCGATCAAGCTCGCGTCATCCGAGGCCGGCCAGATATCAGGCTCCAGCCCATGCATCAGAGAGAGACGTGCCTGAAGATTGCGTGTGCCTTCCGTCCACGGCAGGCGTGATGGATCGGCGCGGACGGCCTCCAACAACACCGCGGCCGCGTCTGCCGCATCGGGCGGTGCGGAGCGTTCTTCCAGCACCAGCGCACCCAACGACTTGCGGCGACGCGCCAGAACGCTGCCGGTGACCGGATCAAGACTTGTTTCCACCGTCTCTTTTATCCGCGCCGCGAGGGCGGCGGGCAGCGCCGCAAGATCGAGGGGTGCTGCCATCGTGATGCGCGGCGAGGTTTTCATCTCCAGCGCCGCCACCGCGAGGAAGCCTGCCTTGGCGAGCGGATCGGTCACCGCCAGCCGTGCACCGCCGCCACCCGAAAGGCGGAAACTGCCCGGCTCGCTGCGGCGCTGCGCCAGCCGGTCGGGAAACGCCGCGGCGATGAGGGGTGCCGGATTGCCTGCTGCCGCGCGCGTGGCACCGATGCCGAGCCGCGTGCGATATTGCTTGGCGGCTTGGCGAATGCCGTGGATCGCGCTTTGGTCCGCACCCGGCGTTGCCGCCGGATTTTCCATCGCCTCCAGCCGCGCCATAATATCGGCCGGTGCCTCCGGCCCGCCGCGCAAAGGATC
>JAATGK010000066.1 GCA_015654715.1 Alphaproteobacteria bacterium | reverse complement strand
TTGGGCTCTAACAGCTACATCTGCAGAATTTCCAGCCTCTTCTTCTCGCCGCCGGAAAAGCCGACATTGAGCGCCCGCTTCAGCATATCCTCGGTAACCTGCAGCGCCTTGGCCTTGGCGCGCACCAGCTTCAAGATGCCCATGGCGTCATATTCGCTTTCGCCGCGAGCGCGGCGCTGCGCATTCAGCGCCGATTTGAGGAACGTCATGGTCGTGACGCCGGGAATCTCCACCGGATACTGCATGGCGAGGAAAATCCCCTTCGCCGCGCGCTCTTCGGTCTTCATTTTGAGCAGGTCTTCGCCATTGTAGGTGACCGAGCCTTGCGTCACCTCATAACCGTCGCGCCCCGCCAGCACATAGCTGAGCGTAGACTTGCCGGAACCGTTCGGTCCCATGATGGCATGCACCTGACCGGTCTCAACCTTGAGGCTCAGCCCCTTCAGGATGGTCTTGCCGCCAACTGTTGCGTGCAGGTCTTTGATCTCAAGCATCACCCGACGCTCCCTTCCAAGCTGATGCCGACAAGTTTTTGCGCTTCGACGGCGAATTCCATGGGTAGTTGCTGCAGCACTTCCTTGCAGAAGCCGTTGACGATCAGCGCCACCGCTTCTTCCTGGGTCATGCCGCGTTGCAGGCAGTAGAACAACTGGTCTTCGGCGATTTTGGAAGTCGTCGCTTCGTGTTCCAGCCGCGCAGTCGGATTGCGGCTTTCGATATAAGGCACGGTATGGGCGCCGCACTTGCCGCCAATAAGAAGACTGTCGCACTGGGTGTAGTTGCGGGCGTTGGTCGCCTTAGCATGCACACTGACCAGACCGCGATAAGTGTTCTGCGCCTTACCCGCGCTGATGCCCTTGGAGATGATCCGCGAGCGCGTGTTCTTGCCCAGATGGATCATCTTGGTACCGGTGTCGGCCTGCTGATAATTGTTGGTGATGGCGATCGAGTAGAACTCGCCCACCGTATCGTCGCCGCGCAAGATGCAGCTCGGGTATTTCCAGGTGATCGCCGAACCGGTTTCCACTTGCGTCCAGGAAATCTTCGAGCGCGCGCCGCGGCAGTCGCCGCGCTTGGTGACGAAATTGTAGATGCCGCCCTTGCCGTTCTCGTCGCCGGGATACCAGTTTTGCACCGTCGAATATTTGATTTCGGCGCCTTCCAGCGCCACCAGCTCGACCACCGCAGCGTGAAGCTGGTTTTCATCGCGCATCGGCGCGGTGCAGCCTTCCAGATAGGAAACGTAACTGCCCTCATCGGCGACGATCAGGGTGCGTTCGAACTGGCCGGTCTGGCTGGCGTTGATGCGAAAATAGGTTGAAAGCTCCATCGGGCAGCGCACGCCTTTGGGCACATAGACGAACGTGCCGTCGGAGAACACCGCCGAATTCAACGTAGCGAAGAAATTATCCGTCACCGGAACGACAGAGCCCAAATATTTGCGCACCAAATCCGGGTAATCGCGGATGGCTTCCGAGATCGGGCAGAAGATCACGCCCGCCTCATTCAGCTTCTCCTTGAAGGTGGTGGCGACCGAAACCGAATCGAACACCGCATCGACGGCGACGCCCGCGAGCATGCGCTGCTCGGAAAGGGGGATGCCAAGCTTGGCGTAGGTTTCGAGCAGCTTGGGGTCGACCTCGTCCAGGCTTTCGTATTTTTCCGTGCTCGTCGGCGCGGCGTAGTAATAGGAATCCTGATAATCGATTTTGGCATAACGCAGGCGCGCCCAATTGGGCTCGCGCATTTCGGTCCAGCGGCGGTAGGCCGCCAGACGCCAGTCAAGCATCCATTCCGGCTCGGTTTTCTTGGCCGAAATGAACCGCACGATATCGGTATTCAGGCCTTTGGGGGCCCGATCGGTTTCGATGTCGGTGACGAAGCCGTATTTGTACTTCTCACCGAGAGCGGCAACCTGGTCTTTGGTATCAGAACCGGCAGACATATCCGCCTCTCATGCGGCGGCGCGTGAACGGATGCGCGCCTGAAGGTTGGTAATCGACAACAACGCCGCTTCGACGTCCGCTTCGCTGGAGGACCAGCCGAAGCTCGCGCGCAAAGCACACTCTGCAACATCATCGTTCACGTCCATCGCGGCAAGGACGTGCGACCGTTTGACCTTACCTGACGAGCAGGCAGAACCCGAGCTTAACATCACGCCGTCAAGGTCCAAGGCCATCAGCGCCGTTTCGGCGTCGATTCCGGGGAGGGCAAAGCAAGATGTGTTGGCGAGACGCGGCGACTCGGCCCCGAAGATAATCACGTTTGGAGCAATCGCGCGCAAACCGGCTTCAAAACGGTCACGTAGCGCCGGCCCCAAGGTTTCACGCGCGGCAATCTCGGCCGCGGCCCCGAACCCGGCGATACCCGGCGCGTTCTCGGTCCCCGGACGCATGCCGCGCTCCTGACCGCCACCCGTAATTGGGGGGGTGAACGGCACACCGGTTTTAAGAACAAGCGCGCCGACGCCTTGCGGTCCACCGATCTTGTGCGCCGACAACGTAACGTAATCGGCCCGCGGCACGGTCATGCGCCCCGCTGCCTGCACCGCATCAACCAGGAAAAGGGCCCCGGCCTCTGCCGCCAACCCCGCCGCGTCAGCAATCGGCTGGATGACGCCAGTCTCGTTATTGGCCGCCATCAAAGCGATCAGAGATCGTCCTTTTCCTTCCCTAAGGGCATTTCGCAGGACCCCCATGTCGGTGACGCCACCGGGCGTTGCCGGGATGGTCTCCAAACGCAGTCCGGCAAATCGCTCCGCCACGGTTTGGGCATTGGCCAGCACCGCCGGATGTTCGATTGCTGAAATGAAGAGACGAGTGATGCGCGCCCCGGTATCGATCGCGCCCTGCACCGCACCCCAGAGCGCAAGTGCCGCCGCTTCGGTGGCGCCGCTGGTGAATACGACCTCGCTGGGCTCGGCTCCGGCTAAGGCGGCAACCTTGCCCCGCGCGTCTTCGATCAGCGCCCGCGCCGCCCGGCCACTCGCATGCACCGAGGAGGCATTGCCGCCTGCCGCGATCGCGCGTTCGGCCGCAAGTCTCGACGCATCGCGCAAAGGCGCCGTCGCATTGTAATCGAGATAGGCCATCGTGCCTTCGAAAGGGTCGTATTTTATGCGGCTACGCCGACGCGGTCGCTGGCACCCTCGCCTTCGCCCTCGCCTTCAGCTTGCTGTTGGCCGAGTTGAGCCCTGCCCAATATCCGCTTCTCGACGACGTCGGCAAGCGATACGGACGACAGAAACACATGGATTTGCCGTCCGAGCTCTTCCCACAAATCGTGGGTGATGCAGCGGGCGCCCTGGGTGGCACAGCCTTTGGCGCTGCCGGGCCGGCAACGGGTCGCCGTGATTGGCTCGTCGACCGCCATGATAATGTCCGCCACCCGCACTTCGTCCGACGGCCGGCTGAGCCGGTAACCGCCGCCCGGCCCGCGTACGCTGCCGACCAGTCCGCTGCGCCGGAGCTTGGCGAAAAGCTGTTCCAGATAAGACAGCGAAATTTCCTGTCGTTCGGCAATATCCGCCAGCGAAACCGGGCGGCCGCCCGCCTCGTGCTGGGCCAGATCGGTCATCGCCATCACGGCATAACGTCCTTTGGTGCTGAGCCTCATGGTCTTAACTCCAAAACTTGCGCGAACGCTTTCCTCGCGTTGGTTTTCCTTGCGCAACGGGGGGCCGACTGGTGTAAGAACAGCGGACAAGACGCGTCGCGTGCTTCCTGGAAGCGGTATAGATTTCCCGAGTGCCAAGGTCAAGAATTCCTCTAGGCCTCTCCACAACGAAATCGCTATGTGCATGTTTTTGATAGAATTTTATTTGCAGCCCGCTGCGTTCGAAATCCCTAAAGCACACCCGCCCAAGGCCCCAGCCGATATTTGGCTAAGCCCGGCGATTCGGAGTTGGACCGCCCATGCCTGACATCATCCTCCCCGGCCCCGCTGGACGCATTGAGGCTCGTTATCAGAGGCAGAAGGCGCCCGGCGCCCCAATGGCACTGGTCCTGCACTCGCATCCGCAGTTCGGCGGCACCATGAACAACCCATTGGTGTACGACCTGTTCCACATGTTTCACGGACTGGGGTGCACCACGGTCCGGTTCAACTTCCGCGGCGTCGGCCGCAGCCAGGGCACCTTCGATTCCGGCGCCGGCGAGCTGTCGGACGCGGCCGCCATTCTGGACTGGATGAACACGCTCTACCCGAACCCGTCGTTCGTGTGGATTTGCGGGATTTCCTTTGGCGCCTGGATCGGCATGCAGCTTCTGATGCGCCGCCCGGAGATCACCGGCTTCGTCTCGATCGCCCCGCCCGCGTCGATGTACGACTTCGCCTTCCTGGCGCCCTGCCCGGCCTCGGGCCTGATCGTCCACGGCACCAAGGACCTCGTCGTGCCGGAGAACGACGTCCAGAAGCTGGTCGACCGCCTCACCGCCCAAAAGGGCATCAAGATCACCTACGAGCAGATCGAAGGTGCCAACCACTTCTTCGACAAACACGAAACCGAAGTCGTGGAAATGGTGAAGGAATACGTCAACGAGCGGATGGTCCACCCGTACGACCACCGCTGATCGAACGGGCTCCGTCGTGGCTTTGGGCCGCCGGGGCCGTAATCATCCCACCCGGCAGCAAGGAGCCGTGTCATGACCGCCGCGCCAAGTTTTAGATCCGAATTCCTCCGCACGTTCGTGGCGCGCGGCTCCTATTACGCCTCGACCGACGATGCCGCCCTCGACGAGCTGTTCGACAAGGAACGCGTCACTGCCTACATCGGTTTCGACTGCACCGCACCGTCGCTGCATGTCGGCAGCCTCGTCCAGATCATGACCCTGCACCGCCTGCAACAGGCCGGTCATAAGCCGATCGTGCTGATGGGCGGCGGGACGACCAAAATCGGCGATCCATCGGGCAAAGACGACGCCCGCCAGCTTCTGACACCCGAGAAGATCGCGGAAAATAAGAAAGGCATCTTCAAGGTCTTCGAGCGCTTCCTGAAGTTCGGCGACGGCCCGACCGACGCGGTCATGATCGACAACGCCGAATGGCTCGATCGCCTCGAATACATCCCGTTCCTGCGCGACGTCGGCCGCCACTTTTCGGTCAACCGCATGCTGACGATGGACAGCGTCAAGCTGCGCCTCGAACGCGACCAGCCGCTCAGCTTCCTCGAATTCAATTACATGATCCTGCAGAGCTACGATTTCGTTGAGCTCTACAAGCGCTACGGCTGCCGGCTGCAATGCGGCGGCTCGGACCAGTGGGGCAACATCGTCAGCGGCACCGATCTCGGCCGCCGCCTCACCGAGGCGCAACTGTTCGGCTTGACCTCGCCGCTGATGACCACCGCCTCCGGCGCCAAGATGGGCAAGACCGCTGCCGGGGCCGTGTGGCTCAACGCCGACATGCTGAAGCCCTATGACTACTGGCAGTTCTGGCGCAACACCGAAGACGCCGACGTCGGCCGATTCCTGCGCCTGTTCACGGACTTGCCCGAGGATGAAATTGCGCGGCTGGAAGCGCTGCAAGGCGCCGAGCTGAACGACGCCAAAAAAGTCCTCGCCACCGAAGCCACCGCCATGGCCCATGGCCGCGAGGTTGCTGTGAAGACCGCCGAAACCGCCCGGCGAACGTTCGAGGAAGGGGCGACCGCCCAAGGTTTGCCCATTGAGCCGATGGACTGGTCTGCTGGAGAAGTATCCGGAGAGCAAGGTTGGAGCGAGAGGCCCGCAGAAGCCATATTAAAGGCCTCGAAATTGGCGACATCACTTTCTGATGCAAGACGAAAAATTTCCGACGGTGCGGTGAAGATCAACAATGAAGTGATTACAGACCCAAAGAAGTGGTTTCGTAAAACCGATATTGACCCCCAGACTGGCGCCTTCAAAGTGCAATATGGCAAGAAGAAGATTGTACTTGTGAAACCAGTCTAGTCGTTTACCCCACTTGTCATCCCCGGCCGACCATCCGAAGCTGCGAGAGCAGCGAAGGATGGGAGGGGAAGGGGACCCAGGTGGAGAAGCTGTACGACGTCTACATGCTCGCGAGCGGCCGCAACGGAACGCTTTACATCGGTGTCACCAACGATCTGGCGCGCCGCGTCTGGGAACAGAAGAACCGTACGGCGGAAGGCTTTACCAAGAAACACGACGTACATTTGGTCGTTTGGTTTGAAACCTATGGCGATATCAACGATGCCATTGCCCGGGAAAAACAACTGAAGGGCTGGAACCGAGCTTGGGAGATTCGACTAATCGAAGAACACAACGCCGGTTGGAACGATCTGTACGAGAAGATCAACGGATAGAACCGAACGGTTGCTATCACCTGGATCCCCTTCCCTCACCGACCTCCGCTGCTTCGCAGCTACGGCTGGCTCGCCGGGGATGACTGTTTTCGGCAAGAAGAAGCACATCCTGGTGAAGCCGGTTTAGAGCGGAACGCTCACGATCGGCGTACCAACATTCCCCGCCGCAATTTCCACGATCTTTCGCGCGATGTTCTCGGGCGAGAGTACAAAATCCACGCACCCGCTCGCGATGGCGCTTTCAGGCATGTCGGGGTGGGCGGCTGTTTCCGGTTTTTGGGCAATAATGATGCCGCCCAGTTGCTTTATGCCACAAAGCGCTGCGGCCCCATCGCCGTCATAGCCCGAGACGATGACGGCTATGAGTTTGCCATCCCAATGGTCGGTTAAGGAACGCAAAAAAACCGTGATGACATCGGGCCATCCCCGGGGCTTTGAGATCGGCTGCAGGCGAAACTCGCCGTTCAACACATGCAGATCGCGCTTGTCCGGGATGATGAAGACGTGGTTTGGCCGAATGACCAATTTATCGGTGATGAGTTCGACAGGCATCCGCGTACAGCGCGGCAGGATTTCGTGAAGCTGCGTCGCGACGACCCGCAAATGATTGACGATGACGATCGCGACGCCCATGTCGGCCGGCAGGTGCCGCAGCAGCCGTTCGTAAGCGTCGAGACCTCCCGCCGATCCGCCGATGCAAACCACCGGAAAATCCTTGGGGGTATTCGCACTCTTCATCACTCACACACTCAGTTCGTCACAGCTTGCCGATGTGGATGTTGGTGAAACTATCAAGCAGACCAAACACCTTCAGGAGCCAGAGCACGACGCCGATCACAACGACGGCATTGAGGATGCTCTTAATCTTCCTATCCATAGGGATATAGGTGTTGACGAGCCACAGCAGCACGCCGACGACGATCAGCACGACGACAAGGGTAATGAGCGGCATGAGCATCTCCTTTGAAGTTTACAGGGTCTAGCAGTTGGCGTGTTTTCGACCCGACCGTACGCGGCGGCACGCCTTCTTTGCAGCATCGAGGACAACGCATTATCTGTAAGAATGTTGCCGCAGGCAGACTCGGAAACTACCCATGCCCATTGCGGGTACGTAAGCTAGCCGTCACTATCCGTGAGTAGTTTCCGGTTCTGGTATTGGAAGCCCAATGATCTTAAGCATATTGGCGCCAGCATCGCCGCAGGCGCTGAAATACAAAAGACGAATAGAGCGCCTTCAGGAAAAGCGGAAAGCGGTTTTCCGTCCGAAAATGCGACAATCCAAGAATCCGGAACGTTGCGTCGTTTCGCTGAAACGGTAAAATGCTCTAGGAGGCGGCCTATGTCTTCCAGATCAATGCGTGTGGCCTTGCTGATATCCGCTCTTGCGCTCATGCCAGAAGCGCTATGGGCCCAGACGGCGAACGATGTCGCGGCGCTGAAACAAGATACGGCGCCAGAGACGTCAAATTCTTCGCTGAATATGCCGATCGAAGAAATCGCGGCGAGCCCGGGCGGCTGCGTCATTCTGGACAAGGATTTTCCCGGATTGCGCGCACACGCGATGTATCAGTTCTTCAAGACCATGACTCTCCATCAAATTGCGGCGATGTCCCACGGCCAGATCACCGCCGATATGCTGGCGCAGGCGCAAGCCGATTTGTCGGCACTACCCATCAAGGTCGTCTCCCGGAGCGGCCATCGAACGGATGGCGACGACCTAGACTTTGCGCCGCCCGGCGGCCAAGGGTTGCACAGCAACAGCGCCCACAAATAGGCACCAGCAAGGGCAACGCGTGCGCCTAATCGCCGTCGTGCGCCGGCTTTGCTTTCGGCTTCGGTGTCGGCACCGGTGCCGTCGCGGGCGGCTGTTTGTTTGATGGCGCGTTGGCGGCGTTCGGCATCTTGCCTTCGAAGATGCGGCGCAAGATGCCCGGCGCCAGTGCCGACAGCGGGTTTACGCTCACGCTCGGTTCGTCGGCGTTGCCCGAGACGCTGTACGTCATGCCGATAATGCCCTCGCCCTCTTTCGACGTGATCAAGGTGCCGAGCAGCGGAACGTTGCCGAGTACGCTATTGAGCCCGAACAGCGGCACCAGCGATCCCTTCAATGCAATGGCGTTTTTTGGCCGGTCGATATAGCCGTCGGCCGAGACGCCAATAGCCGGGCCGGTGGCGCGCACGTCATGCACCGAGATGACGCCGTTCCTCGACGAGAACGGCACATCCAGCGTGTCCACCTGGATGCCCTGCCCCTGCATCAAGTTGGCGAGCCCGCCCAGCGATCCGGCGGAAAACAGGCGCGTCAGTAACGGCTGGTTCAGGACGCGGAATTCTCGTAGCGACGCTTTGCCCTGAAAATCGGGGGCATCCGCCGGTGCGGATTGCTCGGCGCGGCTGCTGAAATTCGCCGCTATATCAAGCTTGCCGCCTTTCATGCTGGTAAAGCCGAACAGACCTTGCAGCAACAGGCCCATGTCGCCGGTCGCCATGGTGAGGCGGCGTCCACCGTCACTGGGCGCGATGCTCATCGACAGCGCCGCCGACTTCGACAAATTGCCCGACATCGACAACGTTGCAGGCCGGTCGGAAATCCCCGCCATATCGAGGGTGAGATTGGAGAGGGCAACGCCGTCACGCAACATGAGCCGGTCGAGGTGCGCACTAATGCGAAATGGCTCGTCGAATTTGGTGGCATCGCTGCCGCTACCTTCGGCGCCGATGCGCGAACCGTCGAGCGAACGGCCGCGGATCTGCAGATCACTGCCGCCCGCGCTGCGCGTCAGCGTCAGCGCAAAATCGTTCTGCGACCCGATGCGTACCGCAGGAGCCTGCAATTGCGCCAGATGGCCGCCTTCGAACTTCAAATTGGCATTCACCGACGTACCCGGCCCGGTGACGCGGACGCCGACCGTATCGAGGGTACTGCCGGCCGCAAATCCCACCGCCAAGCGTGCCGTCATCGGGGCCCCCGCCGGCTTGTTGACGCCGATGAGATTGAGCGTGACGGCCGTCGGCATCAGATCAAGCGTGAGGTTGGCCTGTTGCAGCGATCCGCGATGGCCGGTCAGCGATCCGTTGATGCCGATCGGCCCCTTGAGATAGTCCTTGAGGCCGATGCCGAGCGTGGTTCGCGCAGTATCGTCCACGGCGCCCTTGAGATTGACGTGGGTGGTGATCGGTCCTTTGGCGGTGGAAAACTCTTCGGTCCAATCAAGCGCCAGTCGCGAAGCCGATCCGCCAAGGCCGGAGGTGCCGGTCGCTCGCAGCCGGTCGTTGTCGATGACAAAATTCACATTGCCGTCGGTGAGCTGAGTTGATTTGCCGAGCGTCAGGGCGAAGCCGGTAACCGCCGCTTTGATCGAGATGGCGATGCGGTCTACCGATACCGACTTCACCATCGGGATTTTAAACGACAGGTCGAGCACGGCGTCGCCCTTGGCGCTGGCGACATTAATGCCGAACCGTGTCGGGTAGCGCAGACTGCCCATATCGGCCAGCGCCAGCACATCGGGCATCGCGCCCTGGACCTTGCCGGTGACGATGCCGACTTCCTCGGCAACTCTGAAATCGGGTATCTCGAAGCGCGCGGCTTTGACCGTCAGCGGCCCGATACGTGCCGACGCGAGTTCGGCCACGAGCGAGGTGCCGGTCACCACCGCCGTGCCCCGTACCTCGGTCATATGGGTGAGGCCCTTGATATAGATCGCCTCGGCATCGGTGACGGCGAATTTCACCGAGATGGCTTCGGGTGTCAGTGCCGGCCGGTCGAGCAGTCCGGGCGTGAGATGAACCTCGAAAACGAACGGGCCGACGTTGCCCTTCGGCAAATTGGTATCGACCCAATCACGTCCGCCACGGGCCGCACCCAACGGCCAGTAGCGAACTAGATCGCGCACCTTCATCGCCGCAAAAGAGCCCGTCAGGTCGACGGCCGGAGACTGGCCCTCCACCATCGTAATCTGGCCGGAGGCCTGCAGGCCAACCGGTGCGCCACCTGCCGACAGTTTCTCGATCACGAATTTTCGTAGCGCGCGCTGCCAATTGCCTTTGACATCGACGGTGTCGAACTCGACGGGCTTGGCAAACACGCCGGGCCAGGCCACACCGATGCGGCTGATGTGCAGTTCACCGGAAAGCCCCGACACATCACCCGCCGGATTGAGATCGAAGCCGAACTTCCCTTTGAACCCGGCCTTGATTTTGTCCGAGACGATGCTGGCATCATCCAGCACCACGCGCCGGTGCACGCCGTCGTAATGGCCGCGCGCCGCAATACGCGAGACATGCACCATGCCGTTCTTGATGTCCGGGATGAGAACATTGCCCGCACCCGTGCCGCCGAAATCGGCGGCGACGAGTTTCGGTCCGGCGATGGTAAAGCTGCCGGTCAGATCGAGCTTCAAGGCGGTGTTCTTGACCGCCGCAAACGCGTTCGAGTTGGCGGCCAGAGAATGCAGCGCCAGTCCCGTTACCGCGATGTGCCCGGTCACCGGCGTGTTATCGGAAGGAAACACGACGTCGCCAGAGACATGGGCGGGAAAACCAGAAATCTCCACATCGGCTTTGAAAGCCGAGGCCAACCCCGCGCCCTTGCGCTTCAGTTGAAAATCGGTCCGCGGCGCGATGATGAACAGCTTGGACGTTTCATCGTAGAAGGCGAGCCGCGCCCGCTTTACCGCAAAACTCTCGAGCGTCGAGGGGCCTTTGCTCTGCTTCAGTGCGTCCTGGATGCGCTTGAGGATGTCTTCTTCCTGCCGGTCCTTGCCGATGCCGAGCCGAAGACCGCCGTCGACGGTGCGCACCATGGTGAGCTGCACGCCCACCAAAATGATGCGTTTGACCTCAATCTTGCCCTCCAGGAATGGACCGGCGGCGATGTCGATGTCGGCTTTAGGCGCCTGAGCAATGATGCGCCCATCGCGGTCGAATACGCGGGTGCCAAGGATGACGAGATTGATCTTGCCCTCGTCGCGTTCCCATTCGACCGCCGCCTGATCGTATTTCACAGTGATACCCGGCAGCGCCCGGTCGATCGCGTCGGCCAGCGAACCGGCGAAAGGCCCCAGTGACACCGGCCCGATCAAAAGGCGGATGCCCGTCCCGATCACGAAAAATAGCAGTGCGGCGACAATGCCCGCGGCGACCAGTCCGGCGCGACTTAAGTGGTGCGCTTTGACGGTATGACGCAACAGTGTGATCGGGTTCACTCGGGGGTCCGCCCTCTCAAGGTCTGCGCCATTCGTCCCCAGGCCGCGTCGACCGAAGGTATTGCGCTGAATCGCGCATCACAGCAAAGTATTGCCTATACAGCTTAACGGCCTATTCACCACCTAAACTCTGGATAACGAATGGACCTCAAGCCCGGCGACAAAGCGCCCGCTTTCAAACTCGCGACCGACAACGGTGGCCAGGTGTCCCTCGCTGGCCTCAAAGGTCACCCCGTCGTGCTCTACTTCTACCCCAAAGACAATACGTCCGGTTGCACCCGTGAAGCGGTGGATTTCTCGTATCTCGCGAAAAAGTTCCAGAATATGGGTGTCGCGGTAATCGGGATCTCGAAAGATACCGTCGCTTCGCACGACAAGTTTAAAGACAAGCATGAGTTGAAAATTACCCTCGCCTCCGATCCCGAGACGGCGGTGGCGCAAGCTTATGGCGTCTGGATCGAAAAGAACCTTTACGGCCGCAAGTCCATGGGCATGGAGCGCGCCACCTTCCTAATCGACGGAACCGCCAAAATCCGGGTGATTTGGCGCAAGGTTAAGGTTGACGGCCATGCCGAGGCCGTTCTCGCTGCGGCAAAAGACCTTTGAGTGCGCCCAAATCGCATCAAGCCCTTCCGCCGCGATTAACCGCGCGCTCCTTTTTCTGGGCCAATAGCTTGA
Source organism: Alphaproteobacteria bacterium (assembly GCA_015654715.1). Taxonomy (GTDB): domain Bacteria; phylum Pseudomonadota; class Alphaproteobacteria; order Micropepsales; family Micropepsaceae; genus Rhizomicrobium. The sequence goes on along the minus strand of JAATGK010000066.1, from coordinate 1,199 downwards.
ACAAACGCCTGGAATTCGGTGAAATGCCACCGGTTGGGATTGGCGCACAGAAAAACGCCCAAAGGGGAAATGGTGCAATGGCGGAGTCGCTCCTTGAGCGCGCTTGGGCGTGGTTGCACGAGACTTTTCCCGAACGGCAAGTCTACATCCGCAGCGATGGCCGCGTACAATTCTTCACCTTCAGCCCGATCCTGCAAGCCACATTGGCCGGTCTCTGTCTAATTTTCCTCGGCTGGGTCGCGTTTGCCACGGTCAACGTGATCTTCAAGGACCGCATTATCGCGGCTAAGGATCATCGCTTCCAGCAGACCGTCCAGAATTACGAGATTCGCGTCGCCGACCTGCAGGGCTCGTATGACGAAGTGAACACCGCGCTGGTGACGGCGGAAGACAAATTCAAGTCCGCAGCCGACGAACTGCAAGCCAAACAGAACGTCATTATCGGTGTCCTGAACCGCAAGCAGCAGGTCGATGCCACGCTGAACCGGCAGAACGACGTGCGTCAAGGTCCTGAAGGCGCTGGTGAAGGCGGCGCCCCGAACGATGCGCTGGAAGCCGCGCCGCCGCCTTCGCAGATTTTGAACGGCGCCGGTTCGTCCGACGTGACCGTCAATCCGCAACCGGTCAAGCCGCAGCCGCGGTCCGCCAAGCCGACCCGCGCCAGCATGCTCGATTTCGGTTCGACCGTCGGACGCCTCGCCGGCGCGCTGTTCGGCCACCGTCAGACCGCCGAGCTGTCGCCCGAGATCATCTCCCGCCATCCGGTGCTTCGTCAGCTCGCCGCCCAGACCGAACGCCTGCACCACCTCAGCGCCGGTGAAACCGTGTTGATGGCGCGCACCCAGGGACAGGTCGAAGAGGGCGTCAACGCGATCCGTGTGGTGTTGAAGCGCACCGGCATCAACCCAGAACAGTTCGCCCAGCGTATACAGACGGGCGAAGGTGGCGTCGGTGGGCCGGAAATTCCGCTGTCGGCGGTTTCGATCGACGGCATTGCTGACGTAGCGTTCCAGCAGGCTTATCTAAAATCTTCGGCAGTGCTCACCGAGATGACCGAGTTGCTGGGCGGTATGAAGCACGTACCGTTGACGACCCCGGTTTCGGGGCACTCCTTCGAACGGACCAGCGGCTTTGGCGCGCGTGTCGACCCGTTCACCGGCCGTTATGCCTTCCATCCGGGCCTGGATTTTGCCGGGCCG
>JAATGK010000237.1 GCA_015654715.1 Alphaproteobacteria bacterium | reverse complement strand
GGTGGCTTCGCCTTGGACATAGCTCAGCATCGCGATCCATTTGCCGTCGGGCGAGGGATGCGGATACCAATTGTCGAAACCGTCCTTGGTCACCTGTTCGAGGCCGGAACCATCGGGCCGCAGGCGCCAGATCTGCATCGCGCCCGAGCGGTTGGAATTGAAGTAGAGGAACTTGCCGTCGGCCGCGAATTCGCCGCCGTCGTTGAGCCCGTCGAAGGTGAGCCGCTTCGGCGGCCCGCCCGCCACCGGCACGGTGTAGATGTCTTCGTGGCCGTCCAAAATCGACGTGAAGACGATGCTGGTACCGTCCGGTGACCAGCCATGGAAGAAGGAAATCGGCTGCTGCGTCAGCCGCCGCGCTGGCCCGCCCGCCGCGGGCACGATATGAACGTCGGGGCCGTGTTCGCCGGCCGCTGGGCAGCTTAAGGCGAACCATTTGCCGTCGGGCGAGAAGGCATGTTCGCCCCAGCAGCCCGCAAGCCCGCCAACCTCGAACGGCTGGCGCACCCCGCCCGCCGGCGGGTCAAGCAGCGGGACCCGGAAGAACCGGCCGTTCTCGTTGATGACGAAGGATTTACCGTCGGGCGCCCAGTTGGGTGCTTCGTAAGTGCCCGGCCGGTGCTCGATCACCGTCGTGGTTGGCGCGTCGTCGTCGATTTTGATCGTCTTCAAGCTCGACCAGGTGACCAGATTGGTCGGCAACACTGCGGGCGTTTCGAGGTGCACGGTCGAGAACACGGCGACATCGGTGGTCTCGGGATCATGCGCCGTGAGCCCCAGGCCGAGATAAAACGGCTCGGAAAAATGCAGCGTGATCGTGGCGCCGACGGCATGCAGCGGCTCACCGTTTTGGCTGATGAGGAGCGCGATCTCGTCGCCGCGCTTTTCCAGCCGCACCGTCTTGGGCAGCGGGATGTTGAGCTCGATGTCTTCGGTGGACGCGCCATTATAGTGCCGGACTTGCAGCGCCGTCAGACCGCTGCCGTGCACCGCGACATCGGCATAAGCGGCGTCCGGCGCCAAGCTCTGGCGGATCATCAACAGCGCCTTGCGATGCGGATTGGGGTCGTGCGCATAGGTCTTGGCCGGAAACGACACCTCGGCCGTCAGGGCAAAATCGCCCGACGTCTGTTTCCACACGAAGTGAAAGGCGTCCTCTTTGCCCCATAGATTGGCGCCGGCGGCGCGCAAGGTGTAGCGGCCGGATGCGGCGTCGAAGCTGGCCGAACCGGCCGGGGTCACGCTGCCGACATCGCTCTGGTGGTCGAATACTCCAAGCGGCTCGGCGGCCGCGGGCACGGCCAGAAGCAATCCCGCCAATACCAGATTGCGCATCGTTTCCTCGCCGCCTCCAGGCTCATAACCGGGGCTTATGTTTGCGCTAACAGTGCGCGGCTCATCGCCGGCAATCAAGCGGCGGGTGGGGCCTGTGTGGCGTAAGCCAACCAAATCTGCGTGAGTCCCGGAAAACCGCCACGGCCCCATCCGGCGGCTGAGAAAATCACCAACGACTTCATATTGTTAGGAAACCCGGATCAGCGCCGCAGCGGTTTCCCCGGCCGCGTCCATTGTTTCAAACGGCGTTTCGCACCATACCCACTTGCCTCGTTTCACGGATTGGTCGTTGTCGTGTCTCATACCATAGCCATTATCGGCGGCGGACCTGCCGGATTACGCGCTGCCGAAGTTCTGGCTGAGGCCGGTGAGGCCGTCAGGGTGTTCGACCATAAGCCGACGGCGGGGCGAAAATTCTTGCTCGCCGGGCGCGGCGGCTTGAACCTGACGCACAGCGACCCGGTTCCCGAATTCCTCAAAAAATACGGCACGGCGGAAGCCGCGATGGCGCGGGCCTTTGCCCTGTTCTCGCCCGCCGATCTCATCGCCTGGTGCCATGATCTTGGCTTTGAGACCTTCGTCGGCACCAGCGGCCACGTTTATCCCAAGACCATGAAGGCGACGCCGCTGCTGCGCGCTTGGCTGCAAAAGCTGAACCGGCTCGGCGTCAGCTTTGCGTCGCGCCATAATTGGGTCGGCTGGACCGGCGATGCGCTGGCGTTCGAGACGGCGGGCGGCGAACCGATCACCTTTCAAGCGGATGCAACCCTGCTCGCCTTAGGCGGCGCGTCGTGGCCGCATCTGGGCTCAGACGGGCATTGGGCGGACATTTTGCGAGCGCAAAACATTGCCCTGGCCCCGTTTCGTCCGGCCAATTGCGGCTTCGTCGTGGCTTGGACCGATACCTTCCGCGAACGCCACGCCGGCGAGCCGCTGAAACCGGTCACGCTGTCCTTCGCCGGTCGCACCCAGCGCGGCGAGATCATGATCACCCAAGACGGCGTCGAGGGCAGCTTGATCTACGCGTTCGGCGCCGCGCTGCGGGACGAAATCGAGGTGCGCGGCAAAGCCCAAATCACCCTCGACTTGCGCCCGGACCTCAGCAAAGACGAATTGATCAAGCGTCTGAGCGCGCCGCGTGGCAGCCGCTCGCTGGCCAACCATTTGCGCAAAGCCGGCGGTCTGTCGCCGCTGGCGGCCTCCTTGCTGCGCGAAGGCGCCCGCGATCTGGCACCAGAGCCGAGCCTCCTCGCCGAACGCATCAAGAATATGCCCGTGACCTTGCTTGCCACCGGGCCGATCGCCCGCGCCATTTCATCGGCGGGCGGCGTCGCTTGGAAGGCTCTCACCGATGATTTGATGCTGAGGGACAGGCCCGGCGTTTTTGTTGCGGGCGAGATGATCGATTGGGAAGCCCCGACCGGCGGATACCTTTTACAGGGCTGCTTCTCGACCGCGACGCTGGCGGCACAGGGGATTCGGAAATGGCTGGCCAGGGCGTAGTGGCGTGGAGCGCCTTCGTTGGAAATGGGTGGCTTGCCGAGCCGAAGCTGCGCTGACCGAGGTTCCGCCCGCCTTCGCCCTATGGGGCTTCGGCGGGGCAGCCTCCGCTACTGCGCAGCGTAGGCTGGTGCACCGGGCAGGATGAAAATGGGAACTGGATAGTGATAATTGATCGCAAAACACCTTCGAACGGCAGCCCAAGGAGAAACCAGGATCACAAGCCCGAACCCTACCGCTCAAACCGCTGATAAATGCGTGCGCGTTACCCAACCTACCTGTCGGCTTGAGCCGCTGACACATGTGGAACGCGAGCCTATCACCTTCACAGTGAGCAACGCCCCCCTTAGCGCAGCAGCGGTTGCGGACATGGCCGAAACGAACGCGGTTATGATAATCAGTATCGTGCAGTGTACGGCGTCTGGTTTTATACGGGACAGGACGTACACATCAACATGGCTGATGGGACATCGAACTACCAATACGATCTGCTCGCGGTTTATATTGACGGCTCGAACGCGGTCTACAACGATTTCAATGGGTGCTCGCCAGAAAACCAGGGTGTTACTCCGGTGAGGGAAATAGGCCGTGGCTGAATTCGATGCGAAGAGTGCCATCGGCCTCGATGGT
>JAATGK010000340.1 GCA_015654715.1 Alphaproteobacteria bacterium | reverse complement strand
GTGTCGCAGGCCGCGAAAAAATTTGGAAACCCCCTTGAAGAATGCAGGAGGTTTCCCCATCTAAGCTACATCCCCAAAAAAGTAAGCCAATGCCGATAACACCCGAACCCCCGTCGGGCGAGCGACCGCTTGCCGACATCCGCGTGGGTCCTCCGCCCCCTATCGACGACGCTTGGAAGGACGAAGCCGTGGAAAGTCTGATGCGAGAATTGCGTCGGCAGCTGCGCCAGATCGAGAACAGCAAGCCGACGGCCAGTTTTGACGATGCGCCGCTCCGCTCCTGCGATGTGCAGTCGCTGGTTCGAATCGAACGCACCCTGACGCACCTGTTCGAGGTGCACGAACAGCGCGCGCTGTCACAAGACAAGGACGCAGCAACCCGCCATGACGATGCATTGCGCCAGCTTGGGCAGCGAATCGATCGCCTCATTGCCGCTACCGAAACTGCTGCGACTGAAACAAAGTCTGGCGAGCCTGACGACGGAGGAGGCACTTCTCCTTCTTGAATCGTGGCGCGCCTGGGCCCGCCCAGAACAGCTTCCGCCGCCGGGCGACTGGCGCATTTGGCTGTTCCTCGGCGGCCGCGGCGCGGGCAAAACGCGCGCCGGAGCGGAGTGGATCGCCGACGGCACCAAACGCGGTACCATGCGCCGCATCGGGCTGATCGGTGCGACCGAGCACGATGCCCGCAGCGTGATGATCGAAGGCGAGTCCGGCCTGCTGGCGGCCACTGAGGCCATTTTTGAGCCGTCGAACCGGCGCCTGTTGTGGGCCAATGGCGCCATCGCCGATGTCGTGAGCGCCGAAGAACCCGACGCCGTGCGCGGCCATCAGTTCGATGCCGTTTGGGCCGACGAGTTCTGCAAATGGAGCGATCCGCAAGGTGCGCTCGACATGGTGTTGATGGCGCTGCGATTAGGCTCCGACCCGCGCATGCTGGTCACCACCACGCCGCGCAACATCAAGCCGCTCAAGGATTTGCTGGCGCTGCCCGATGTCGTGTTGACGAAATCTTCGACCACGGCCAACGCCGCTAATCTGGCGCCGACCTTTCTCACCGGTTTGGAACTGCGCTTCCAAGGCACCCGTCTCGGCCGCCAGGAATTGGACGCCGAACTGATCGAGGACAACGACGCCGCCTTGTGGAAGCGCGAGTGGATCGAGAAAACGCGCCTGCGCATCGCGCCGCCGCTGGTCCGCGTCGTGGTCGCGGTCGATCCGCCCGCCTCGGTCGCCGGTGATGAATGCGGCATCGTCGTTGCCGGTCTCGGGGAAGATGGCGAGGGCTATGTGCTGGCCGATGCTTCCGTCGGCGGTCTGTCGGCCGCCGCCTGGGCGGCAAAAGTGGCCGCGGCGTTCGAGGCGTACAGTTGCGATTGCGTGGTGGCCGAAGCCAATCAAGGCGGCGACATGCTGCGGCAGGTCTTGGTCGATGCGCTGCCCAATGCGGCGGTCAAACTGGTGCATGCGACGCGCGACAAGCGCACCCGCGCCATGCCTGCTGCCGCGCTTTACGAGCAGGGTCGCGTCCATCACGTCGGCGCTTTTGCCGAGTTGGAGGATCAGATGGTGAGTTACGACGGCGCGGGCAAAAGTCCCGATCGCATGGACGCTTTGGTCTGGGCCTTGGCCTATCTGTTCCCGCTCAAACGGGCAAACCCGCAAGTGAGAAGAGTGGGCTGAAAAGAGCTGTCATCCCGGGCGTGCCATCGAGATACCGTCGTTTAGAAAGTAGAGAAAAACGTCAGAGATCGCACACCCACTGGAACGTCGCGGTGACGTCGATGTCGGAGCGGCCGGCCACCCGGGCGTCGAACTGGCCGAAGCCAAGGCTGCAAATGCCGGACATCTTGATGTCGATCTCGTCCTGATCGGCGATCTCGATGAAATCGGCGCGCTTGCTGTGACGCGTCATATGAAGATTGGCCTTCAGCCGGTTGCCGTCGATCTCGTAGGTGCCCGTCGTGAAATGGGTTTGGTCGCAGCCGGTGATGACTCCGTCGCTGGCGGCGACGATGTTGAAGCCTTTGCGGCCGTGCGACTCGAAGAGGACCTTGTAGATTCCGTCACGCATTGCTGTGCCAAGTTATCTCGAAATTCATCCGGAAGCTGGGGCTTTCCGGCGCGGTGCAGGTGAGGACCGCGAATTCATCGCCCGTCGAGCCTTCGACGTGGATCTGGAAATCGTCGAGATCGGGCATGTTGACTGTTTTGGCTCTGTTGTTGAGCCGCTTGCAACGCACGTCGGCGGTCAGATGTCCGAACCGTACGGCATACCGCCCCACGAAAGCATGGCTGCGATGGCAGGCAAGGACGTCGCCGTTTTTCAGAACGACGGCTCCGGCCGTGGCGCCTTGGGCCCCTTTGAGCCAGATCCGATAAATGCCGTCGCGCATGCTGTTCCCCTGCGGGCCGTATTTGGCACGGCATCGGTTAACCGCAGGTTTTTTTGTGAACGCCCGGCGTGCTGCCGATCGTAGCAACCACATTAACGCGCGAGAAACCCTATGTTCGATCTTCTGAAGCGTCGCCACAACGTGGCGCCCGAAACCAAGACCAGTTCGCCGCCCTTGATCGCGTTGTCGCTGATGGGGGCGCCGCGCTGGAGTGGCCGCGATTTTTTTGCCGCCGCTCGCGAAGGTGTAATGAAGAATGCGGTCGCCTATCGGTGTGTCAGGATGATCGCCGAAGGCGCGAGCGCAGTGCCGTGGCTGCTTTACGACGGCCGCAAGGAATTGGAAACGCATCCGCTCCTCACCTTGCTCACGCGTCCCAATCCGGAAGAAGAGGGCTCGGTGCTGTTCGAGCGCTGGTACGCCTACCTGCAATGTGCCGGCGATGCCTATCTCGAAGCGGTCAGCGCCTCCGACGCGGTGCGCGAGCTTTATGTGCTGCGCCCCGATCGCGTTGCGGTGGTATCCGATGCCCGCGGCTGGCCGGTCGCGTATGATTATAAAGTCGATGGCCGCACGTCGCGGTTGTCGCGCGAAGCGTCCGGCTTCATGCCGGTGCTGCACGGCCGCTTGTTTCATCCGCTCGACGATCATTACGGCTTGTCGCCGATTTCCGCCGCCGGCACCGCGCTCGATGTTCACAACGCCGGGGCGGGCTGGGTCAAGGCGCTGCTCGACAACGCGGCGCGGCCGTCCGGGGCGCTGGTCTACAAAGGTCCCGATGGCGGCACCTTGACTGATGAACAATTCAACCGCCTCAAGCGCGAGTTGGAGGATTCCTATCAAGGCGCTGCCAATGCGAATTGGACCGTCACAGCGGACACCAGCGGACAGGTCGGCACGTCCACGCAAGGCGGCGGTACGCAATATGAAGGCTCGCAACTTCTCGGCAAGGATTGGGGTTCGGGCGGCGGGCTCCTGAGCTACGAATATTCCCGGCAGAATTTCC
>JAATGK010000458.1 GCA_015654715.1 Alphaproteobacteria bacterium | reverse complement strand
GAAATGCCTACGTTTAATCAAGCCTTGAAAATTGCCATGACAGCGGCCTCGCTGATGCTGTCGCTTCTTGCTATGGCGCCGGCCGAAGCCAAAGGCCTTGTGCTCTATAGCCATGGCAGCGTTGCTTCCATCCGCACCGTTGGCGCCTCTCCGGTCCCCATCACCAAGGCCGCGGCGCTCTTGGCGCACGATCTGGGCGCCCTCAGCGGGCAGCAGCCGGAGGTAAAATCTGGTACGGACGGCGTTGCGAACACGACAGTGGTTGTGGGGCTGGCCGCTGCGCCGGAGATGGCCGCGTTCCTTAAGGCGAACGGTATCAGCACGGCGGCGATCGACGGTAAATGGGAAACCTACGGCCGCGCGGTGGTTCCCGCGCCGGGTAACGCCAAGGCCAAGCTCCTTCTGATTTTCGGCTCGGATGTTCGCGGCACGATCTGGGGCGTTATCGATCTTACGCGCGAGATGGGCGTTTCGGCCTGGGAATGGTGGGCGGACGTTAAGATCCGTCAGGTTTGGGCCATCACCGTCGATGCGGCCCCGCATTTTTCCAAAGAGCCATCGGTCAAATATCGCGGCTTCTTCATCAACACCGGTAGTTTGACGCAATGGGCGAAGACGACTTTTGATCCGGCCCAAGGCGGGATCGGCCCCAAGACTTATGCTCGCGTCTTCGAATTGATGTGGCGGCTCAAGGCCAACATGTTGTGGCCGGCGATGGGCGGCGACGAGCGGGTGTTCAACGACGCGCCCGCCAATTACGATCTTGCCAGGGATTACGCCGTCGTGCGCGGCAGTTCGCATGTCGAGATGATGCTGCGCAACAACGCGCATGAATGGAATGCCAAGACGATGGGCCCCTACAACTGGCTCGTCAACAAGCAGAAGATGATCGAGTATTGGCGCGGCGACGTCGAGAAATACGGCCAATACGAAAATCAATATACCGTCGGTCTGCGGGGCGCCGATGACTTCCCCATGGAAGGCGCCGACACGCCCGAGAAAATGGCCGATGTGCTGAACGATGCCATTGGTGAACAGCGCAAGATCCTGGGCGAGACGCTGAAGAAGCCCGCCGATCAGATCCCGCAGGTCTTCACGCCTTACAAAGAAGTCACGGCCGCCTATAACACCGGGCGCATGAGCCTTCCGGGCGACGTCACTATCGTCTGGCCGGACGACAATTACGGTTACGTCATGCAGCTCGATAATCCCGCTGAGCGCCAACGCCCGGGCGGGTCCGGCGTCTATTACCATCTGACCTTCTGGGGCGCGCCGGCGGCCTATTTGTGGCTTGCATCCTCCGATCCCACGCTGATGTGGGAAGAGATGATGAAGTCCTATCATTTCAACGCCCGTACTCTCTGGGTAGTGAATTCCGGGTCGATCAAGCCTTGCGAATTCCTGACTCAGTTCTTCCTTGAAATGGCGTTTGACGTCGACGCCTTTGCTAAGCCGGAGAGCGTGCGGGCGTATTTGCGCAATTGGGCCGGTCAGAACTTCGGCGTCGAGCACCGTGATGAAATCGCGCGCATCATGTGGCAGTATTACAAGCTGTCCTTCGACCGCAATCCGGAATTCATGACGTGGTCGACCACCTTCCCGGAAACCTCGGTTCAGCAGAGCAAACTCAACATGCTGGATTTCGGCGACGAGAATGCGCGCCGCGCAGAGGCTTTCCAGGCCATGATGGACGAAAGCGAAAAGCTTATGGCGGCGATGCCAGCGGACCGCAAATCGGCGTTCTACGAGCTGATCCAGTATATGGTGAACACGGGCGCCAATCTGAACTTGCGCCAGCTCGACCTCGACAAGTCCGTCGCCTACGGCCTGCAGAATCGGGCCAGTGCCAATGTCTATGCCGAGAAAGCCGCAGCGGCGCAGGACAAGCTTGCCGCCGATACGCGCACGTTCAACAAAACGATCGAGAACGGCAAGTGGGATGGCATGATTTCCGACTATCCCCAACCGCTGCCGAATTATGAAGCGCCCGCTATTCCGTCTTGGAAGGCGGCTGCCGATGCTCGCCGCTGTGGTGTGCAGGTCGAAGGCGGCGGCTATTTCGACGACAAGCAGTGGTTTTTCCCGACGCTGCCGACCTTCCATCACGAATTGGGCAATCACAGCTACTATATGGATGCTTTCACCGAGCAGCCGGTGGATGCCGTTTGGAGCGCCACGCCGAACGCGGCCTGGATCAAGGTCGACCATGCGTCCGGCCATTTTTCGCCCACGACCAAGCAGTTCGAGCAGCGCATTCAGGTGTCGGTCGATTGGTCCAAGGCGCCCGACGCAGGCGAGGGCACCATCACCTTCAAATGCAGTGCCGGTCAGCAGCCGATCGATGTGCATGTCCGCATCGCGCCGCCGCTTGCCGACAAGACGGCCTCGTTCGTCGACGCGCAAGGTGTCGTGTCGATCTATGCCGCCCATGCCGACGTGCTGGCGGGAAACTGGCATGTGCTGGACGGGGTCGGTCACACCGGCGCCGATATTCAGACCGACTTGGACTTGGCGCCTGTGGATGCGAGTGATGCCGCCGCCGGGGCTAAGGCACCGCAGGCTGTGTATCGCTTTGCCACGCTTCCACCCGATCACGATTATAGTTGTCCAAACTACGTGATCGAGTCGGTGGCAACGATCAAAGCAATGGCCCTCCCGACTTTCCCGATCAACAAGAGTGGCCATTTACGCATCGCGGTCGTACTCGATGGCGGCCAGACGAAATTGCTCGACTTCAATGTCGAGTATTACGGCGCCAAATGGCGTGAGAATGTGCTGAACAATGTGGCGGTCGTGGCGCTCCACGATGTGTCGCTCCAGCCCGGCAATCACACTTTGACGGTCTATGCCCTGGATCCCG
>JAATGK010000177.1 GCA_015654715.1 Alphaproteobacteria bacterium | reverse complement strand
CCCCATGGCATCGAACAACGCCGACAGCGTCCAGTCGAGCTCCTCGCCGCCACCGGCGAACATCACGTCCTGCTTGCCCAATTGGATCTGTTCGGCGGCGTTGCAGATGCAGTGGGCACTGGTGGCACAGGCCGACGAGATCGAATAGTTGACGCCCTTGATCTTGAACCACGTCGACAGCACCGCCGAGCAAGTCGACGACATGCACTTGGGCACCGCAAAGGGGCCGATCTTCTTGGGGCCGGAGGCTTCCGCGATCTTATCGGCGGCAAACAGGGTCCGGGTCGACGGCCCGCCCGAACCGACGATCAGGCCGGTCTTGGGGTTGACGATGTCTTTTTCTTCGAGGCCGGAATCCTTCAGCGCCTGATCCATGGCGATGAACGCGTAAGCGGCGGTATCGCCCATGAACCGGCGGGCACGGCGGTCGATCAAACCTTCGATGTCGATTTTCACCGCACCTTGGACCTGGCTGCGGAAACCCTTGTCGCGCTGGGCCTCGGCCACGCTGATACCAGACTTGGCATCGCGCAACGATTGGGTGACTTCATCGGCGTTGTTGCCGATGGATGAAACAATGCCGATCCCCGTGACGACGACGCGCCTCATGGCCATGGTCCTTTCTTAAGTCTGATCGCGCGGCCGGACGGAAAACCGCTACACACTTTTCCGGGCCGCGCCTCGTTCTATCTGGTCGCACGGCCGGACGGAAAACCGCTGCACACTTTTCCGGGCCGCGCCTCGTTCTATCTGGTCGCGCGGCCGGACGGAAAACCGCTGCACACTTTTCCGGGCCGCGCTCCGTACTAGGCCGGCTGCGGCGCATCCTGGAACAGGCCGACGCGCAGATCCTTGGCTTCGTAGATCACTTTGCCGTCGACCTTCATGACGCCGTCGGCAATGCCCATCACCAGCCGGCGCAGGATGACGCGCTTGAGGTCTATCGAATAACTGATGAGCTTGTTGGTCGGCAGCACCATGCCGGAGAACTTCACCTCGCCGACGCCGAGCGCCCGGCCTTTGCCGGCGCCGCCCATCCAACCGAGGAAGAAACCGACGAGCTGCCACATCGCATCGAGACCGAGACAACCCGGCATCACTGGATCGTTTTCAAAGTGGCATTTGAAGAACCAGAGATCGGGACGCACTTCCATTTCGGCCTCGACTTCGCCTTTGTCGTGCGTGCCGCCCTTGCCGACGATCTTGGTGATGCGATCGAACATCAGCATCGGGGGCAGCGGCAGACGGGCATTTCCCATCCCGAAAAGCTCACCCTTGGCACAGGCCAGAAGTCCAGCCAGATCGAAGCTCGACCGACGCACGGGCGCTTCGTTTTCCACTTTTTCCATGTCCATCAACGTGTTAGGTCCGGTTCTATAAGTGTAAGTACCTGCGACGATTTCTTCGTTAGAATTGTTCTAACGACTCGCGTAGTATGTTTTCAAGGTCGCCCTTGATGAGCGCCACAAGGGTTTCAATAGCCCGAGCCGCGGGTAAAGGCGAGTGCCAAAAACGTGAGGGACCGTGCTACCGTCCGGTCAGTCAAAAGGAAGTCCGATGCGTAAGAGAATGCGTGATTCGACAAATGAATCAGCCGTAACGCGTCTGCGTGCTGCGGGCCTGCGCCCGACGCGGCAGCGTAATGAACTCGCCGATCTGCTGTTCCATGACGGGCACCGGCATCTGACGGCGGAAACCCTGCATGCCGAAGCCGTCAACCACGGCATCCGCGTGTCGCTGGCCACTGTCTACAACACACTGCACCAGTTCACGAATTCCGGCCTGCTGCGGCAAGTGATGGTGGATGCGACGCGGTCTTATTTCGACACCAACACCACCGAGCACCAGCATTTCTACCACGAAGAAGACGGCATCCTGTCGGACATTCCGGGCTCGGAAGCGATTGCGGTCGGCAATCTGCCGGAACCGCCGGAAGGCACGCAAGTCTCGCGGGTGGATGTCGTCGTCCGCTTGAAGCGCCATTGAGGATTCGCACGGCGGCCTGACCCCTGGGGCAGCTTTGCCCGGGGAGCGTGGTCTTGTCGCTTGCGAACCCTGCGTGTTCTGGACAACCCTCCGTTCCGATCTTGGGGCGCGGAGGGTTTTCTTATGCTCGCACTGATGGTTATCGACGTGCAGCAAGGCCTGTTTGGCGCGGTACAACCCTTCCATGGCGAAGAGATTGTGGCGCGCATCGTCGGATTGATGGCGCGAGCCCGTGCCGCCAAGGTGCCGGTGGTCTTCGTCCAGCACGACGGTGGGCCGGGCGACGAACTTGATCGCGACGGTCCCGGTTTTCCCTTTCACCCGGCCGTGGCGCCGCTCGCCGGCGAGGCGGTGACGGTCAAACGCCGCAGCAGCGGTTTTTATCAGACCGACCTCGACGCGACGCTGAAGACTGCCGGAATCGATGCCCTGGTGATTTGCGGCCTGCAGACCGAATATTGCGTCGATGCGACCGTCCGCTCGGCCTTCGAGCGCGGCTATCGCGTCTCCGTCGCCGCCGATGCCCACACCACCTTCGACAGCGAGCTCCTCCCCGCCGCCACCATCATCGCCCACACCCAACACATCTGGAACGGGCGCTATGCGCGGTTAAAGACAGCGGATGAGATTGTCTTCGGGTGAGGTGGTCTCCGTATCAGGCAGAAAACACCATGACCGCCGATGAAACGCTCGATCTGACCGGCCTTAAATGCCCGCTTCCAGCGCTGCTGGCCAAGCGGGCGGTAACACGATCCGCGCACGGAACAATCGTCGAAGTGATTGCCGATGACCCGCTGGCGCATATCGATGTGCCGCACATGTGCCGCCGCGAAGGCTTCGAGATTGTCGAAACCCGGCGCGACGGCGACACAACCCACTTTTGGCTGCGCGCTTCCTGACGGAAAGCCGCCCTGCACGCCTGTGCTAAAATAGCGTGCAACGCGCGCAGGCACTTTTCCGGGAAGCGCTTTATGGCTTCGGCGCTGAGGTTTCCGGCGGCCGCGCTGTGGGCCCGATGTGATCGAGCACGTCTTGGGCGCCCATGGCACGCGGTTCGGCCTTGGCTTGGTCGTCGGTGAGTAGCACGATCTCGGCATAGGCCTCATACGAGGTGATCGGATGGGCGGTATCGACGCCGCCCCAGCCGCCACCGCCATATGGCCAGCTATGCCAATAGCGGCCGCGGCCGCGCCATCCCGGCCAGCCGGCGAAATCGCTTTGATACGTGGTCTCAGCCTTGGTATCGCGGGTGTCGAACAGGAACCAGCGATAGTTCGCTTTCAGCGCCACTTCGGCCGAGCGCAGCAACAGATAGTTTTCCACGGTCTCGCGCTTGGTCGCCGAATTGCCGGTGAAGGTCACCCGCCAGCGATTTTGGGCGAGTTGTTCATCGGTATAGCCGGTGTGGCTGTCGGGTGTGCGTGGCTGATAGCTGGCCGGAGTCTGGCAGGCCGCCAGCAGCAAAACCGCCGCAGCCGTCGCCGAAATCTTCGCAATCTGGCTCATAGGTGTCTCCTTGCGCTGATCATAATAACGGTCTTTGCCCCCGTTTTCCGTCATCGGTTACATCAAGCGCCGCCGGTAACATAATCACTCGGCGCGCATGGCGTTCCAGAAACTTCGCCGAGGCGCCCGGTTTCACCCCGAGGTTGTGCATTCACATACTTGCTAACTGACTAGTCAGTAACTTATATAGGCAGTCATGGACAAACCAACTACCGAACGACATTTACGCCACTGGCAACGCCGCAAGCAGGCTCGCCCTGCGGAAATCCTGGACGCGGCGATGGCCGTGTTCGCCGAAAAGGGATTCGCCGCCGCCCGCATGGAAGACATCGCGCTCAAGGCGGGCGTCACCAAGGGCACCATCTACCTCTACTTCCCATCGAAGGAGGAGGTGTTCAAATCGCTCGCCCGCGAGCAAGTCGGCCACAGTCTGATCCTGGCGACCGAGCAGGCCGAAAAGTACGAAGGGTCCGCCTTCGATTTCCTCAAATTCTTCTACGCCCGCTTCTTCGAGTGCGTGCTTCAGAGCGACGTAGCGGTGCTGCCCAAGATCATCATCGGCGAAAGCGGCAACTTCCCGGAATTGGCCCGTTTCTGGCGCGAGGAAGTGATCGAAAAGGCGACGGACATGCTGTCGGCCGTCATCGCCAAAGCCATCGCGCGCGGCGAAATCCGTGCCCTTCCGATCGATCACATCGCCAAACTGGCGATGGCACCGGTGCTGATGTGTCTGGTCTGGCACACGACCTTTGAGAAGACCTCGGACCGCACCTTCAACTATACCGAATATCTCGCCACCCAATGCGACGTCTTCTTCAAGGGCCTGGCCCCGGAAGGACCAACGCTATGAACGTCAAGCCGTTCGGACTGGCGCTGCTGCTGCTCCTGGCCGGTTGCGAGAAGCCGCACGAGGGCCAATGGCTCGGCTATGCCGAAGGCGACACCGCCTTTATCGCCGCCCCGCTGGCCGGCTGGCTGACCGAGGTCAAGGTCAAGCGCGGCGATTGGGTCAAGAAGGGCGACCTGCTCTTTGTGCTCGACAACACCAGCCAGACCGCGACCCGCGACCAAGCCGAGGCGCAAATCGCCCAAGCCCAAGGCCAGCGCGCCGAAGCCGAGGCCAATCTCGATCTCGCGCGGCGCCAGCTCATTCGCCAAAAGGGACTCTTGGCCAGCACGGCAACGTCGAAGCAGGCTTACGACCAAGCCAAATCCGCTTACGATTCGGCGGTGGCGCAAGTGGCGGCGATCGATGCCTCCGAAGCCCAGGCCAAGGCAACGCTTTCGGGCGCCGCCTACCAGTTGTCGCAGCGCCAAGTGATCGCGCTGACCACCGGACGGGTGCAAGACGTCTATTTCCGCCAGGGCGAATATGCCCCCGTTCAAACCCCAGTGGTGTCGGTCCTGCCGCCGGAAAACGTCTATGTCCGCTTCTTCGTGCCGGAACCCGAGTTCGCGCACATCAAGCTGGGCCAGAAGGTGAAAATCCACTGCGACGGCTGCAGCGACGCCATTATCGCCACCGTCGCCTTCATCGCCAGCCAGGAGGAATACACCCCGCCGGTGATCTTCTCGAACCAGAGCCGCAATCAGATGGTGTTTAAGGTGGAGGCGCGCAGCCAGGGCGGCCTCAAGCTCAATCCCGGCCAGCCCGTCGATGTGGACCCGTTATGACGGACCACTCCGAGCCATCGCGTGCCAGTGGATCGGCCATGGCCATCGACGTTCACAAGCTCACCAAGCACTTCGGCAAGAAAATCGCGGTCAATGGCATCGATATCGCCATACCGGAAGGCCAGGTGTGGGGCTTCCTCGGGCCCAATGGCTCGGGCAAAACCACCACCATCCGCATGTTGTGCGGACTGCTTACGGCCGATGCCGGGGACGGCACCTGTCTAGGCTATGACTTCCGCACTCAGACCGACGAGATCAAGCGCGAGACCGGCTACATGACCCAGAAGTTCAGCTTCTGGGAGGATCTTTCCATTCGCGAGAATCTCGAATTCGTCGCCCGCGTCTACGGCCTGCCAAACCGGCGCCAACTGGTCGACGCCACGCTCGAAAAGCTCGGTCTGACGAAACGCCAGAAGCAGCTTGCCGGCGAACTCTCCGGCGGCTGGAAACAGCGCTTGGCGCTGGCCGCTTGCACCCTGCATTCGCCGAGGCTGCTCCTCCTCGACGAGCCCACCGCCGGCGTCGACCCCAAAGCCCGGCGCGATTTCTGGAACGAGATTCACGCCCTGGCGAGCGAAGGCATCACCGTTTTGGTCTCCACCCATTATATGGACGAGGCCGAACGCTGCGATCAGATCGTCTTCATCAGCGCCGGCAATCTGGTGGCGCGCGGTACGGTGGCCGACATCATCAAGCAATCCGGCCTCATCACCTTCACCATCGCAGGCGACAACGTTCGCCCGCTGGTCGACAAGCTGAAGGGCCAGCCGGGGGTACAGTCGGTCGCCTTCTTCGGCGCGCTGCTGCACATCTCCGGCTATGACCGGAGCCTGCTCGAGCGCGCGCTCGCCCCGTTCCGCAGCGATCCCAAGCTGGTCATCAAGGAAACTGAAGCCAGTCTGGAAGACGTTTTCATCCAGCTTCAGGAAACCACCGCGAAGGACAGCACCGGAGTTCCCCGATGACCGGCCACCGCTTCACCATCCATCGCGTCGCTGCCATGCTGGGCAAGGAATTCCTCCAGATGCGCCGCGATCGCATGACCATCGGCATGCTGATCGGCATTCCGCTGATGCAATTGTTCCTGTTCGGCTATGCCATCAACATGGTGCCGCGCCATTTGCCGACGGTGATCGTGGTCTCCGACCCCGGGCCGTTTGCCGATTCGATGATCGCGGGCCTCAACAATTCGAGCTATTTCGCCATCGTCAAAGCCACCGCCTCGCGGCCCGAGGCCCGCCAGATGCTGGCGGAAAACCGGGTCGCCTTCGCCATCGAAATCCCGGCCAATTTTTCCCGCGACCTGGTGCGCGGGGCGGCGCCGAACCTGCTCGTTGAAGCCGATGCTACCGACCCGGCCGCAGGCTCTTATGCCACTTCGGCCGTTTTGGGCCTCGCCACCACGGCGCTGCGCGATGATCTCGTCGGTCCCTTAGCGGCGCGCGCCGCCCAACCTGCCGCCTTCAACGTCGTGGTGCACAATCTCTACAACCCCGAAGCCAACACCCAATACAATGTGGTGCCGGGCCTGCTCGGCATTATCCTCACCATGACCATGGTGATGGCGACCTCCATCGTGCTGACGCGCGAGCGCGAGCGCGGCACTTATGAAAACCTGCTCGCCATGCCGACGCGCCCGTTCGAGATCATGGTCGGCAAGATCACGCCCAATATCTTCGTCGGCGCCTTCCAGGCCGCTCTGATTCTGTCGGTTGCCAGGCTCGTCTTCCATGTGCCGATGATCGGTTCTTACGGCCTTTTGGTGTTCGCCGGGACCGTGTTCATCACTGCCCTCTTGGCGGTCGGCTACACCATCTCGACCATCGCCACCAACCAGATGCAGGCGATGCAGATGACCTTCTTCTTCTTCATGCCCTCGATCCTGCTCTCCGGCTTTGCCTTCCCGTTCCGCGGCATGCCTGAGTGGGCCCAATGGGTCGGCGAGGTGCTGCCGATCACCCATTACCTGCGCATCGTCCGCGGCATCCTGCTCAAAGGTAACGGCATGGTCGAAATCTGGCCGGATATTTGGCCGATGATTCTCTTTTTGTTCGCTGCCGGGACGATCGCCGTGCTGCGCTTCCGCCAAACCCTTGATTAGAGTGTGGGATTGAAGGCAATTAAGGCCGCCGGCGGCGCGGTTTGCCGCAGCACCCCTGGCCGGGGCGCAAAAGGGGGCTCTTGCGATTCGCTATCACGATTACATCGGTAGCAAAACAACCCTGAACCCCTTGCGATTTGGGGCCATGCGTAACAAATTCCTCACAGATTAGAAGCGCGCGCCGCGCCACCATGCGGCATGGTTAAGACCGGTAATGGGGGACGATAAGTCCGCATGTCAGACCTGTCGCTGATTCTCCAATACGCTTTAGCGGCTGTATTGGTGCTGTTGGCTCTGCTCTCGGCCCAGCTTGTGGTGCTGGGCTTTTGCCGCTTGTTCAAACCGGCGCTGGCGTTGCGCCGCCCGCATTTGCCTGATGAAGCCCTGCCCGATGTGCTGGTGCAGTTGCCGGTGCGCAATGAAGGTGCGCTGGCCGTGCGCGTGGCGACTGCGGCCGCCCATTTCGATTGGCCCGCCGACAAGCTGCATATCCAGGTGCTCGACGACGGCGATGCCGAAACCCATGCCGAGCTGGAACGTGCCATTCTCGCGGCCGTGCCGCCCGGCACCGACATAAAGGTGATGAAGCGCGGCGACCGCAGCGGCTTCAAGGCCGGCAATCTTGCCTTCGGCCTCAGCCATTCCGACGCGCCGTTCGTCGCCGTGTTCGATGCCGATTTCGCGCCCGCGCCCGATTTCCTCAAGGCAACGGTTCCGGCACTGGTCGCCGACAACGGCCTTTGCTTCGTGCAGGCGCGCTGGGGCCATGCCAATCGCGAAACCAACTGGCTGACGCGCACCCAAGGGCTTTTGCTCGATTCCCATTTCGCGGTCGAACAGGAAGCCCGGTTCCGCGCCGGATTGCCGATGTCGTTCAACGGCACCGCCGGTGTGTGGCGGCGCGAGGCGATCGAAAATGCCGGCGGCTGGACCGGCGATACCTTGACCGAAGACCTCGACCTTTCCATTCGCTGTGCCCTTAAGGGCTGGCGCGGCGCCTTCGTCAGCGATGTCGTAGCCCCGGGCGAATTGCCGGAAACCGCGGCGGCTTGGCGGGCGCAGCAGGCGCGCTGGACCAAAGGTCATGCCCAATGCGCCAGAAAGCTGCTGCCGACGGTGTGGGCGAGCCGTCTGCCGCTCGCCTTTAAAGCGGCGATTACCCTGCAGATGTGCCAGT
>JAATGK010000493.1 GCA_015654715.1 Alphaproteobacteria bacterium | reverse complement strand
GCGCTTCGTCGGCGGCGCGGTGCGCAACACCCTGCTCGGCAAACCGGTGACCGACGTCGACATCGCCACCCCGCATGCGCCCGACAAGGTTCGCGCCTTGCTGGAGGCGGTGGGCATCAAAGCGGTGCCGACCGGCATCGAGCACGGCACCATCACCGCGGTGGTGAGCGGGGTACCGTTCGAAGTCACCACGCTCCGCCGCGACGTCGAAACCGATGGCCGCCGCGCCGTGGTCAGCTTCACCAAGGATTGGGCGCTCGATGCCCAGCGGCGCGATTTCACCATGAACGCGCTGTACGCCGACCTCTCGGGCGAGGTGTTCGACAGCGTCGGCGGCGTTGCCGATCTCGAGGCTGGAAGGGTGCGCTTCGTCGGCGATGCCGTGACCCGTATCCGCGAGGATTACCTGCGTATTTTGCGCCTCTTCCGTTTCCATGCCTGGTACGGCAAAGGCCCGCTCGACGATGAAGCGGTTTACGCCGCCGAAAAGGAAAAAAAGGGGCTGGCGCAACTCTCCGGCGAGCGCGTCGCCAAAGAGATGCTGAAGCTGCTGGAGGCCGAGAACCCGGTTCTGGCGATCAATGCCATGCTGCAGACCGGCATTCTGGCGGAAGTACTGCCCGGCGAGCCGGATGTTCTTCGCCTCAGACGGTTGGCAGCGGCCGATGCCGCGTTTGGCTTTGTGCCCGATGGCATTTTGCGTCTGGCGGCCCTGTTGCCGCGCCAGAAAACGGTCTTGGTGGCGCAAGTGATCGCGGCGCGCTGGAAGCTGTCGAACGCTCAGCGCGACCGCTTGATCGATCTCGCCGGTGCGCCGGCGATCGCGCCGTTTCTGGCCACCAATGACGTCGCCAAACTGCTCTACCGGCTCGGGCCCGAACGCTTCCGCGACCGCTTGCGGCTGGCGGTCGCCGCAGCCACGCGCGCCGATGCCGAGTGGCGTGCGATGCTCGAAATGGCCGCGAATTGGCAGCAGCCGCACTTTCCCTTGAGCGGCGACGACGTGCTGGCCGCGGGCGTGGCCAAAGGTCCGGCCGTGGGGCAGGTACTGGACGAGGTGGAAGCCTGGTGGCTCGACAATGGTTTTTCGTCTGACACAGACGCGCTGCAGCAAGCGTTGCAAGCCGCGGTAGAGAAAGTTCGTTGATGCTATTTGAAATTATCGAGTCCGTGAGTGTGCCGGGCGATCCCGCCAAACCGAATGATGATGCCTTCGCCGCCGAGCCGGTCGCGGCGGTGGTTCTCGATGGCGCCACCATGGTGTCGGAAAACCTGATGCCGGGCAAAAGCGATGCCGCTTGGATCGCCTCGTTCGGGGCGCGGCGGCTGCTGGCACATGTGAAAGACGGCGATACGCCCCGCGCGGCCTTGCGCCATGCCCTCGCCGATGCCGAACGCTCCTTCGCCGGGCTGCGCCGCCGTCCGCCCGCCGCGCCGCACGAATTGCCGCTGGCGTCGATGATTTTCGCGGCTCCGAACGAGTCCGGCTTCGACGTCTTATGGTACGGCGATTGCGTCGCGCTGGTGCAGCGCCCGGGCGAAGCGGCCGAGGTGGTGGGGGCGGCGCTTGAAAAGCGGGCTGGTGAAGCCACTGCCGCACAGCGCTTTCTCGATGAGACTGGGTTGGCGCCGGTGGAGGCGCTGAAACGCGAACAATATCTGCCGCTATTTCGCAGCGGCCGTGCCAAGGTCAACACGCCCGCCGGCGACTGGCTGTTTTCGCCGGTCGCGGCCGCTTCCGAGCACGCCGCCCGCGCCCGCATCACCGCACCGCCCGGCACGTTTGTTCTTCTCAGTTCGGATGGATTTTTGACGTTGGCGACGAGCTATCACCACGTGACCCTCACCGGCCTTGTCGAAGCCGCCCGCGACCAGGGTTTGAAGGCGCTCGCCGAAAATCTGCGCACCATTGAAAACGGCGATCCCGAAGGGCGCGCCTATCCTCGCTTCAAGCAAAGCGACGACGCCACCGCGGTATTGCTGAAGCTGGTTTAGTCCACGCCGACCGCGTGGAGGATCGGGCCCATGCCGCCTTCGGCCTGCAGGCGCGCAAAGCCGTCCCAGATCATGCGCAAGGCGACGAACAGCACGATGAAGACGCCGGCATAGCTGATCCAGGGATACTTGTGCAGCAGTTTGGCGATCAGATTGGCGGCGAGGCCCATCAGCGCGATTGACATCATCAGGCCGATGATCAGGACTTCGATATGGTCGCGCGCGGCACCGGCCACTGCCAGCACGTTGTCGAGCGACATCGAGATGTCGGCGGCGGCGATCGAGACGATGGCACGCCGGATCGCTTTGGCATGACAGCGTTTTTCATCGGCGGTACGGCAGAGGGGAGCCGCATCGCTGTTCTCGCCCGCCAGTATTTTGTGGGTGTTGTGTTCCTTATTGGCGTCGCGCACGTCGCGATAAAGCCGCCATGTCACCCATAGCAGCAGGAAACCGCCGGCGATCACCAGCGGCACGAATTTGAGCAGATGCACCGCAAAAAGAGCGAGCAGGATGCGTAGCACCACTGCCGTCATCAGGCCCCAGAAGATCACAATTTTGCGATCGAACTTGGCGACTTGGGCCGCGCTCATGCCGATCACGACCGCGTTATCGCCCGCCAACACGACGTCGATGAGGAGGACCTGCAAGAGTGCGATGAACCCGCCTTCGGTAAAAACATCCAGCGGGTTAAGGAAATCCAACGGCTTAAACCTCAAGGGGGACCGGCAACTGATGTGGTGTGCGATCCGGGAAATTGCCAGAGCGAAGACGGTCTTATACGCGAAATCCCTGATGCTTTACCGTGCGGAAATTGACGCTTATCGCGTTGGAAAGCCGCCCGTCTGACGCAAAGCTTCGCTGAGCACGATCGCCCCCGCCATGGCGACATTGAGCGAACGCAGTCCGGTCCGCATCGGGATCAAGAGGCGCGCATCGGCGCTGGCGTGAACCTCATCCGGCACCCCGGCGCTCTCGCGACCAAGCAGCAGAATGTCGGATGCGGCAAAAGCGAAGTCGAGATAGGGCTGGGCCGCCTTGGTGGTCAGCAGCACCAAACGGCCACCTTCGATTGCGCGCTGGAACGCCTCCCAACTGGCATGGCGGGTGATCGCGGCGAGATCCAGGTAGTCCATTCCGGCGCGCTTCAGCTTGGCATCGCTCCACAGAAAGCCGCACGGCTCGATGATGTCGACCGGAACGCCCAAACAGGCCCCCAGGCGGAGCAGTGCCCCGGTGTTCTGCGGAATATCGGGTTCGAAGAGGGCGAGACGCATGGCAAAACCTGTTGACAACTTATAAGTGTTTTTCTACAACTTTTCTACAGCTTTCCTGAATGGCGGAACACTGCATGAGCAAGAAATACGATGCCTTGGGCCAGTATCTCAAATCTCGCGCCGCGCAAAGCGAGGTGGCGCTGACCTTTGCCGAAATCGAGACAATCATCGCCGGCAAGCTGCCGTCCTCGGCCTATGTCCATCGCCCGTGGTGGAGCAACAACCCCGACAACAACGTGATGACCAAAGTCTGGCTGGCTGCCGGGTTTGAAACTGAGCAGGTGGATATGACGGGCCGCAAACTGGTGTTTCGGAACGCGGGCAAGATAGCGCGCACGTTTGAGGAGATCGGTCGCGAGTCGGGAATGCCAGCCGGCATGGCCGAGGAAGTACGGGAGTTTCGCCCCATGGATGCAAAACCGCTCGGCCACCATCCGCTGATCGGATCGATGAAAGGCACCTTCACCATCGAGCCCGGCTGGGACCTGACCAAGCCTGCGATGGACCCCGACGAACTGGCGGAATGGGAAGCCAATCTCGAACGCACCGCCGATATGATTGAGCAGGGGATGAAGGGAAAGAAGCCGTGACCCGCCCGTTGCTGCTCGATACCTGCGCTACGTTGTGGATCGTATCGGGAGAAATCGGTTCGGCGGCCGTCCAGGCGTTGGATGCGGTTTTGGCCGCAGGCTTGCCGAGCTATGTTTCGCCCATCACGGCGTGGGAGATCGGTACCCTTGCCCGGTGCGGCCGTTTCAAGTCGACCTACACGCCCCAACGTTGGTTCGAAGTGTTGATGGGAAAGCCGAACACGGCCCTGGCGGAGCTGACTCCGAAAGTTCTCATGGAATCCAACTTTCTCCCCGGCCCGATCCACAAAGATCCCGCCGATCGGATCATTGCCGCCACGGCGCGGGAGTACGGCTTCACGGTGATGACGCGGGACCACGCGCTGCTCGATTATGGCGCCGAAGGCTACCTTTCCGTGGTCGAATGTTGATTCCGCCGCTGGGGCAACTGGAGTAGCAGAATCGCCCGCAACCGTCCGCTGAAGCTGGAGATTTATGCGGCATCCTGCCGCAATACCCGGCATAATCGACTTTCTATTTTGGCCCTTTCCGGCCAAGAACCTCGCTATTTCATCGCGGCTCCCGCCGCAGTATTCGTGCGTAGCTCGATCAACGAGGTAAAAGCTTTGGCGAATCCAACCACCCCCGAGCCGACGCGGCGGGATTTCCTTTATATCGCGACCGGGGCGGCAGCCACCCTTGGCGTCGGTTTGGCCGCTTGGCCGTTCATCGATTCGCTGAATCCGTCCACGGCGGTGCTCGCCATGGCGTCTGTGGAAGCCGATTTGTCCGCCATTCAGCCGGGCCAGCAGGTGATCTTCAAATGGCGCGGCCATCCCTTGTTCGTGCGCCGCCGCACGCCAAAGGAGATCGCCGCGGCGCGCGCCGTCTCGCCCTCCGATCTGCCCGATGGCTTGGCGCGCAATGCCAACCTCACCGAATCGGCGCCCGCCACCGATGCCAACCGCACCATCAAGCCGGAATGGCTGGTGCTGGTCGGTGTCTGCACGCATTTGGGCTGCACCCCGGCGGTCTCGACACGCGAGGCGCCGCAGGGCTCTTATGGCGGCTGGCTGTGCCATTGCCACGGTTCGGATTTCGACGCCTCGGGGCGCATCCGCAAAGGTCCGGCGCCACAGAATCTGGCCGTGCCGCCTTACGCCTTCATCGGCCCCACCAAGATCAGAATCGGATAAGACCATGGCGGGACATTCCCATTACCTTCCCAAGACCGGCTTCAGCCGCTGGCTCGATCAGCGCCTACCGGTTATCCGGCTCGTAAACGACCAGTTCGTCACCTTCCCGACGCCGAAGAATTTGAACTTCTGGTACACGTTCGGCGTCATCCTCACCGTCATGCTGGTGCTGCAGATCGTCACCGGCATCGTGCTCGCCATGCACTATGTGCCAACCGCCGATCTGGCATTCGGCTCGGTTGAGCAGCGCATCATGCGCGAGGTCAATTACGGCTGGCTGATCCGCACCCTGCACGCCAGCGGCGCTTCGATGTTGTTCGTGGCCGTCTACATTCACATGGGCCGCAGCCTTTATTACGGCTCCTACAAGGCGCCGCGCGAGATTCTCTGGATTCTCGGCGTGGTCCTCTATCTGCTCTTAATGGCGACGGCCTTCTTCGGCTACACGCTGCAATGGGGCCAGATGTCCTATTGGGCCGCCACCGTGATCACCAGTCTGTTCACGGCGTTCGATCAGATCATCCCGCATTTCGGCACGGCGCTGTCGACCTGGGTCCGGGGTGATTACGCGGTCGGTGACGCCACCTTGAACCGCTTTTTTTCGCTGCACTATCTGCTGCCGTTTGTGATCGTCGGCGTGGTCGGATTGCACATCTGGGCGCTACATGTGCCGGGCAATAGCAATCCGCTCGGCATCGACGTCAAAGGTCCGCAGGACACGGTGCCGTTCCATCCCTGGTACACGGTGAAGGATGCGTTTTATCTGACGCTGTTTCTCATCGTGTTCATGGGCTTCGTGTTCTATGCGCCGAACTTCTTCAGCAACCCCGACAATTACATCCAGGCGGATCCGCTGGTGACGCCGTCCGAGATCAGGCCGGAATGGTACCTGCTTCCGTTCTACGCCATGCTGCGCGCCATCCCCAATACGTTGCTCGGCGTGCTGGTGCTGTTCGGCGCCATGCTGACGCCGCTGTTTGTCCCCTGGCTCGATACCTCCAAAGTGCGTTCTTGCCGCTTTCGTCCGGTGATGAAGCAGCTTTTCTGGGTGTTCGTCGCGACCTGCATCCTGCTCGGCTATGTCGGCGCCCATACCACTGATGCCGCCTGGCACTTGGGCGAGGTCGATATCCCGCTGGTCTGGCTGGCGCGCCTCGGGACGCTTTATTATTTCGCGTTCTTCTGGGCGCTGATGCCGTGGATCGGCAAAACGGAAGTGACCCGGCCGGTGCCCGAAAGCATTGCGCAAGCTGTTTTGAAAAAAGGGGCGGTTGTCGCCAAAGGGGGCGAGCAATGAAAACCGCATCGTTGCTACTCGCCCTCGGCATGGCGCTGGCCGCTCCTGCCTTCGCCGCCGAAGATTTGACTCAGCCGCTGCCGCCGCGCGACGCCAAATGGTCGTTCGAGGGCCTGTTCGGCACTTATGACCGCGGCGCGCTGCAGCGCGGCTTCCTGGTCTACAAGGAAGTTTGCGCCGCCTGTCATGGCTTGAATCTGGTCGCGTTTCACGACCTCGCCGCGCCCGGCGGTCCCGGCTTCACCGTGGCCGAGGCCAAGGCGATTGCGGCGGGCTACAAAATTCCGGCCGAGCCCAACGATCGCGGCGACATCTTCGACGACAAAGGCAACCGGCTGACGCGTCCGGGGACCCTCGCCGATCATTTCCCGCCACCCTTTGCCAATGATGAGGCCGCGCGCGCCAACAACAACGGGTCGCTGCCGTCCGATCTGTCGCTGATCGTCAAAGCGCGTCAGGGCGGGCCGAACTACCTCTATTCGCTCCTCACTGGCTTCAATCTGAAGGTGCCGCACGGATTCGCGGTGGCGGACGGCAAGTACTACAACCCCTATTTCCCGGGCCGGGCTATCGCGATGCCGCCGCCCTTGAATCAGGGCTCGGTCAGCTTCAACGACGGCACGTCGGCGACGGTGACCAACGAGGCCAAGGCGGTGGTGACATTCCTCACCTGGGCGTCGGAGCCTGAACTCGAAGCCCGTCACCGCATCGGCCTGCAAGTGTTGGCCTTCCTGGTTCTGCTGGCGGGATTGCTTTTCCTCAGCTATCGCAAAGTCTGGCACGGCAAGAAGGAAGAATAGCAATCACCTCCCCGCAAAGGGGCGGTTAAGCGTTGTTCCAGCCCAAAAGCCGCTTCAGTGTGCCAGCAGCACATCCTTGGTTTCGCCGGTTTGCACTTGTACCCGCTGCATCAGCGAACCGCCTTCATCCATGCCCAGCTCGCGTTCGCGCCAGGTGACGGTGGCGACCAGGTAATAGGCGCCGTCGGGCAGTTCGCTGAACGCAAAGCGGCCGCGGGCATCGCAGCGGGTGGCTTTGACGGCCGCCAAGTAGCGCGGGTCGTCGCCCGCGAAATCGGCCGGCCGGCCGCCGACCAGAAGGTTGTAACCTTCCTCACCGGAACCATAGAGATACGTCATCCGTTCGCGGGCATAGGCCGAGACCGGCAGCAGCATCACCGGCAAGGCGGCACAGGTCTTCACCTTCCCGTTATAGCTCCTGACGATGGCGCTGCCTTCGATGGTGTTGGTGCCGCGGCCCGCAAACCACGCCACTTCCGCCGGATTGAAGCGGCTCTGCAACAAGACCGGCCCGGTGGCGCATCCGGCCAGCAGCAAGACGGCAAAAGCGGCGCTCGATCTCATTTCACCCCCCGATGAAACCCCGCTTATTGGTACCAGCCCGGCCCGGTCCGGTCCACGCCCGCTTGCTGCGTCCCGCGCGCGTGCTAAAAGGCCCCCAGAAAGAAGGGACCAGCATGGCCAAGCGCGTTCTCGGGATTATCGGCGGTAGCGGCGTTTACGACATCGACGGGCTGGAATGGTCCGAATGGCAGACGGTGCGGGGTCCGTGGGGCGAGGCCTCCGATCAGCTTCTGTTCGGCCGTTATGCCGGCGTCGACATGGTGTTTCTGCCGCGCCACGGCCGCGGCCATGTCCAGACGCCGTCCTCGATCAATTACCGCGCCAATATCGACGCCATGAAGCGCGCCGGCGTCACCGACCTCATTTCGGTCTCGGCTTGCGGCTCGCTGAAAGAGGAGTTGCCGCCCGGCAGCTTCGTGATCGTCGACCAGTTCATCGACCGCACCTTTGCCCGCGAAAAGACCTTTTTCGGCCCGGGCCTCGTCGCCCATGTGCCGCTGGCTCATCCGGTCTGCCCGGCACTGGCGACCGCCTTGGAAGAAGCGGCCACGGCCGAGAACATCCGCCATACCCGCGGCGGCAGCTACATCTGCATCGAGGGCCCGCAGTTCTCGACGCTCGCCGAATCCAACCTCTACCGTTCCTGGGATTGTTCGGTGATCGGGATGACCGCGATGCCGGAAGCCAAGCTCGCGCGCGAAGCCGAGATTCCCTATGCGCTGGTGGCGATGGTGACCGATTACGATTGCTGGCACCCCGAGCACGAACACGTCACGGTCGATGCCGTAATCAAGGTGCTGACGGCCAATGCCGCCAATGCGCGCAAGCTCGTCACGGCGGTGGCCCAGCGCCTCGGCCCCGAACGCAAGCCCTCGCCGCTCGGCATCGAGAGCGTGCTCGACGTTGCCATCATGACCGCCCCCGACAAGCGCGACCCCAACTTGGTCGCCAAGCTCGATGCGGTGGCCGGGCGGGTACTGAGACCCAAGAACTAAAGCTGCGGCGTTCTGCTGCGGCGCGAACCTTCCTGTCGCAGGCGCGCCTTAGCTGGCACGGGCCTGATCAGGGTGTGCGCCGTGGCAGAAAATGTGCAATAGAAGGTCGCCAACGGGTGCCGCCGGCTCCGGGGGCGTCAAACCCTGTCAGGAGCCTGGACGAGGCATGGATTTCAAGCCCTATATCCGCACGATTCCGGATTACCCCAAGAAGGGGATCCAATTCCGCGATGTCACCACGCTGTTCGGCAACCCGCGCGCCTTCCGCTCGGCGGTCGATGCTTTGGTGCAGCCTTACGCTGGCGTGCAGGTCGACAAGATCGCCGGCATCGAGGCCCGCGGCTTCATCCTCGGCGGGGCGGTGGCGCATCAGCTTTCCACCGGCTTCGTGCAGGTGCGCAAGAAGGGCAAGCTGCCCTGGAAGGTGCTGTTCGAGGAATACGATCTCGAAT
>JAATGK010000511.1 GCA_015654715.1 Alphaproteobacteria bacterium | reverse complement strand
GGGGCCGTCTTTCAGCACGATGCCTTGCGCCAAAAGTTCGTCGCGGATGCGATCGCTCTCGGCGAAGTTTTTGGCCTTGCGCGCAGCCGTGCGGGCGGCGATGAGATTTTCAACGTCAGACTCCGAAACATTCGCCGCAAGTTGCAATGCGATATTTTCCGGAGCGACGGAAAAACCGAGTAGCCGCAGCGCAGCGCCAAGTCCCTCCGGCGTTGCCTGATGGAGTTCGGCAATGGCTTTTGGCGTATTCAAATCGTCTTCGAGAGCATCGAGAAAATCGTTCGAAACGACGCCGCGTGGACGCGTATCGGCCACGCCATACCAATGCTCCAACGTCCGGTGCGATTCCTTCAGGCCCGCCAGCGTCCAATCGATCGGCTGGCGATAATGCGTGCGCAGCATATTGAGGCGCAGCACTTCGCCCGGCCAGTCCTTCAAGAGGTCGTTGATGGTGATGAAGTTGCCGAGACTTTTCGACATCTTCTCGCCTTCGACCTGAAGAAAGCCGTTGTGCATCCAGATGTTGGCGAGGCCGTGGCCGTGATGGGCGCCTTCGCTTTGGGCGATTTCGTTTTCGTGATGGGGGAACATCAGATCGACGCCGCCGCCATGAATATCGAAGGTCTCGCCAAGCAAGGCGCCGCCCATCACCGAGCATTCGATGTGCCAGCCGGGACGGCCGCGGCCCCACGGCGACTCCCAGCCCGGCGTCAAATCGTCGGACGGTTTCCACAACACGAAGTCCATCGGGTTTTTCTTGTAGGGCGCCACTTCCACCCGTGCGCCCGCCATCATTTCGTCGAGCGAACGGCGCGACAGCTTGCCGTAATCGGGCTTCGACGAAACGTCGTACAGCACATGACCTTCGGCGGCATAGGCGTGACCGGCCTCGATCAGCGTGCCGATCATCGCGATCATGCCCGCCACGTATTCGGTGGCGCGCGGCGTGTGGTTGGGCATCAGGCAGCCGAGCGCGGCGACATCGTCGAAATATTGCTGGGTGGTCAGGCCGGTGATTTCCACCCGCGCCTGTTCGACCGGAATGCCTTTCTTCGCCGCCGTTTCCGCGGCGCGGGCGTTGATCTTGTCGTCGATGTCGGTGATGTTGCGGACATAGGTGACGTGATGCTCGCCATAAACATGGCGGAGCAAGCGGTAGAGGACATCGAACACGATCACCGGCCGCGCATTGCCGATATGGGCGTAGTCGTAGACCGTCGGCCCGCAAACATACATGCGAACATTGGCGGGATCGAGCGGGACAAGCTCGTCTTTCTGGCGGGTGAGCGTGTTGTGCAGGCGGATGGACATGGTGACCTTCTTACCGTGATTTGCCTTCTGTCGCCCTCCCCTTGAGGGAGGGCCGAAAAATTCAAGCGCAGCGCAGGATTTTTCGGGGAGGGGTACGTCGTGACCAAGACCTCGACATACCCCTCCCCGAAATCTGCTGTGCAGATTTCGACCCTCCCTCAAAGGGAGGGTGGAAAGGCATCGCATGTCTGGGTTTTGGGCAAAAGGGGAGTGTCGCGGTTGCTAGCCGCAAATTCGGATGCTGATGGCGGAAAATTTCACGCCGTTTCCCCGTTAAGACGGGCCAGCGCCCGCGATCGACCCATGAGCGGTAGCAGCTTTTTTAGCTCCGGTCCATGGTCCAGACCTGTGAGAGCCAGCCGCAGGGGGTGGTAAAGCTCCTTGCCCTTGCGGCCCGAAGCGGCGGCGACCGCCTTGGTGAAGACGTTCCAAGTGGTGTCGTCCCACGGCTCTGGCGGCAAGGCGTTCGCGGCCTCAGCAATAAAATTGTTATCCTCGATCACCGGCGTGACCGGGCCGGCAATCAGCGGCCACAGGCTGGCGACGTCCGAAAAGCGCGTGAGATTGGCTTTCACCGCGTCCCAGAACGCTTCGCCGCCGACGCCCGCCGCTTTAAGACGATCCGCCACCGTTTCGTAGGGCAGAAGGTGCAGCAGCTTGGCATTCAGGTTGGAAAGCTCAGCCGGATCGAAATGGGCAGGGGCGCGGCCGATCTTGGCCATGTCGAATTCGGCGATGAGGGCATCGAGGCTGGGCTGGGCGGTGATCGCATCCGAAGTGCCGGTCTTGGCGAGATAACTGACGGCGGTCATCGGTTCGATGCCGTCTTCACGCAAGAGCTTGAGGGAGAGCGAACCCAGCCGCTTCGACAACGCCTCGCCGCCGGCGCCGATCAGCAGCGGATGATGGGCGAAGGCGGGCACGGTGCCCGCGAGCGCCTCGAACAGCTCGATCTGCACCGCGGTGTTGGTGACGTGATCTTCACCGCGGATGATGTGGGTGATGCCGAAATCGACGTCATCGACCACCGACGGCAGCGTGTAGAGGAAGCGGCCGTCTTCGCGGATCAGCACGGGATCGGAAAGATGGGCGGTGTCGATTTCGACCTCGCCGCGGATGAGATCTTTCCAGGCGACCTTTTTCTGCGACAGCTTGAAGCGCCAATGCGGATGCTTGCCCTCGGCTTCCAGCTTGGCGCGATCTTCGGCGGTCAGCGCCAGCGCGGCGCGGTCGTAAACCGGCGGCTTGCCGGACGCGATCTGGCGCTGGCGGCGGCGGTCGAGTTCGAGCTGAGATTCGTAACAGGGATACAGACGCCCGGCGGCTTTCAGCTTTTCCGCCGCGGCCTGATGGGCGGGGGAACGTTCGGACTGGCGGGCAAAGAGGTCATGGGTGACGCCGAGCCAACCCAGATCCTCGATGATGGCGTCCTCATATTCCTTCTTGGAGCGCTCGTGATCGGTGTCGTCGATGCGCAGCAGAAGCTTGCCGCCAGTCTTGCGGGCGAAAAGGAAATTGACGATGGCCGTGCGGGCATTGCCGACATGCAGCAAACCGGTAGGCGACGGAGCAAAACGAACGGTGGTGGTCATGGTTCCAACAATCAAACAATTGGCTACGAATAGTAATTTCTGGCGCCGGGGTTATACACCCTTATGATTTCGTCGATCTCTTCCCTAACCCGGTTCATTTGTTCTTTCGATGGCATATCCTTAATAGGAACTCCGTCAATTTTTCCTGGGTAAAGGGTGTCCTTCCGAACTACTAAAAAAGTGATGTCAGGCAAGCGCCTTTTCTTCTGTTCCTCGCTGATCGGATCAAGAACATCACTCCATAGTCCGATTTCAAAATCCAACGACTTTGCCAAATCTTCGTATGTAACAGAAGAAAATTTCCTCGCGGCCGCGATATCCAACAACACGGAACGAACTTGCTTGATTTTATCCTGAGGTGACAATTTCCCAGTCATTATTTCCCCTATGATGATTGAATTTTCTAACAACCACTAACTCTACCTCGCGTCGCGAAACGCGTTGGTGATCGGATAGCGGCGGTCGCGGCCGAAGTTGCGGGGGCCGATTTTGACTCCCGGCGGGGCTTGGCGGCGTTTGTATTCGGACAAATACAGCAAGTGTTCGACCCGCTTCACGGTGGCGGGTTGATAGCCTTTGGCGACCACTTCTTCGAACGATAATTCCTGTTCGACCAGGCACGACAAAATGCCGTCGAGGATTTCGTACGGCGGCAGGCTGTCCTGGTCGGTCTG
Organism: Alphaproteobacteria bacterium; assembly: GCA_015654715.1. GTDB lineage: Bacteria > Pseudomonadota > Alphaproteobacteria > Micropepsales > Micropepsaceae > Rhizomicrobium. Next base: position 432 of record JAATGK010000511.1, on the reverse strand, counting down.
GTTGGGCTTCAGTTCGGCCGATGGCGGCTTGGTGATGATGCGCTCGGGAATGACGCGGCCCGCCGGACCCAAGGCACCGGAGGGCAGATGCGCATTGCGCCAATGGCTGAGGCGGAACACCTCCATCTTGTAGATGTCCTTCAGCACATTGTAGCCGCCGCACATGTCGCCATAGAGGGTGGCGTAGCCGACACTCATCTCGCTCTTGTTGCCGGTGGTGAGAACCATCGGGCCGAATTTGTTGGAGATCGCCATCAGGATCAGGCCGCGGATGCGCGACTGGATATTTTCTTCGCTGGTATCAGCGGCGCGCCCGGCAAACACCGGCGCCAGCGTGAGGCCAAACGCGTCCACGGCCTTCTCGATGCCGATGGTTTCGTAAGCAACACCAAGCAGCTTGGCGCAATCTTCGGCATCATCGAGACTGTCCTG
>JAATGK010000282.1 GCA_015654715.1 Alphaproteobacteria bacterium | reverse complement strand
GGCGGCGTGCGCGTCATGGCGCCGGAATTCCTGCGCGGGCTGCGCGCGCTGTGCGACCAACACGGCCTTTTGCTGATCTTCGACGAAGTGCAGTGCGGCATGGGCCGTACCGGCAAGCTGTTCGCTTATGAGTGGACCGGTATCACGCCTGACATCATGCCCATTGCCAAGGCGATTGGCGGCGGCTTTCCGGTTGGGGCATGTCTGGCCACCGCCGAAGCCGCCAAAGGCATGACGCCCGGCACCCATGGTTCGACCTATGGCGGCAATCCGCTCGCCATGGCGGTGGCTATCGAGGCCCTGACCATGGTGCTCGAGCCTGACTTCCTGCCGCACGTGAGGACAATCGCCAACTATCTGCAGCAGCAGCTCGGCCAGCTCGTTACGGATCATCCCAATGTGGTTGCGGAAATCCGGGGGCAGGGACTGCTCCTCGGCCTTAAGCTCAAGGTTCCCAATACCGAATTCGTCAATGCCGCCCGACGAAAGGGCATTTTGGTGGTCGGCGCTGGCGACAATGTCGTGCGTCTGTTGCCACCGCTGATCATTACCGAGAGCCACGTCCGCGAAGCGGTGGAAAAGCTTTCCGCCGCCGCCGAGACGTTCGAAGCCAAATCCAAGTCCTGATAGAGGCCGCCCCATGAGCGCCGAAAAAAACAGTGCCGTTAGACATTTTCTCGATCTTTCCGATCACGAACCCGCCACGCTGACCGCCATCCTCAATGAAGCCAAGCGCCGCAAACAGGCGCGCAAAGGTCTGCACAAGGGTGTGCCCGATGCCGACAAGCCGCTTGATGGCCATATCCTGGCGATGATTTTCGACCGCCAGTCGACCCGCACCCGCATTTCGTTTGATGTCGGCATGCGTCAGCTCGGCGGCACCACCATCATGCTGACCGGCGCTCAGATGCAGCTCGCCCGCGAAGAGACCATCGCCGACACCGCCCGTGTCTTGTCGCGCTACGTCGACATCGTGATGATCCGCCTGCTCGATCACGAGATGGTGCAAGACCTCGCCGCTCATTCCGATATTCCGGTCATCAACGGTCTCACCAAGCTGTCGCATCCCTGCCAGGTGATCGCTGATCTTTTGACCTTCGAAGAGAAAAAGGGTCCGGTCAAAGGCCGCACGATCGCGTGGAGCGGCGATGCCAACAACGTCTGCACCTCGTGGGTTCATGCCGCGGTGAAGCTGGGCTTCAATCTGCGCGTCGCGGCGCCGCCCGAATTGCAGGCGCGTCCGGCCCTGAAGGAATGGGTGAAGGCGCACAAAGGCAAAGTTCAGTTCACCACCAACGCCGAAGAAGCCGTCGACGGCGCCGAGTGCATCGTTTCCGACGCCTGGGTGTCGATGGGCGACGAGGATTCGACCAAGCGCCACAATTTGCTCAAGCCTTATCAGGTCAATCCGCGGCTGATGGCGCATGCCGCCAAGGACGCGATCTTCATGCACTGCCTGCCGGCGCATCGCGGCGAAGAGGTGACCGACGACATCATCGACGGCCCGCAAAGCGCCGTCTGGGACGAAGCCGAAAACCGCCTCCACGCCCAAAAAGCGATCATGCAGTGGTGTTTGGGGAAACTGTGACTTGAATGTGAGCCTCGACTTGTCCGGCGTAGCCGCAGGCGAAGCCGGATGGTGCTTGGGAAAGTTGTAAACGTGTAACGGCCCTGCGGGGGAGACGATAATGGCACAAACCCTTCTCTCCCTCGCCGGTCACACGCCGGCGCTGCCGAAGCTGGCAGATTCCGCGCTGGTGTTGATCGATTATCAGAACGAATATCTGAAGGGCCCGCTGGAATTGCCTGATGCGGCGGCTGCCATTGCCGCGGCCGAGCGCGTCTTGCTGGCGGCGCGGGTTGCCGGCAGCCGGATCGTTCATGTGCTGCAAATGGGCTCTTCCGGCGGCTTGTTCGACCGCCAGGGCTGGGGCGGTCAGCCGATCGAGCAGCTCAAACCCGTGTCGTTCGAAGCCATCATCGAAAAACCGCGCCCCTCCGGCTTCTATCAGACCGATCTGGCGACCCGGCTTGGCGCTGGCGGCCGTTCAGTCATCTTCATGGGCTTCATGACCCATATGTGCGTCTCGACTACGGTGCGCGACGCCCTCGATTTTTCCTATGCGTCAACTGTGGTGGCTGACGCCTGTGCCAGCCGCGACTTGCCCGGTCCGAACGGCGTCGTCCCGGCCCGCACCATCCACGAGGCCGAACTCGCCGCCCTCGGCGACCGC
>JAATGK010000285.1 GCA_015654715.1 Alphaproteobacteria bacterium | reverse complement strand
TCGGCAATTATGCGATGATGGATCAGATTGCGGCGCTCAAATGGGTCAAGCGCAATATCGCGGCTTTCGGCGGCGATCCTGGCAACGTGACCATCTTTGGCGAATCGTCCGGCGGTATCAGTGTCCTGTCGCTCGCGACGTCACCGGCGGCGCGCGGTTTGTTTGCGAAAGCCATCGTCGAATCCGGTGGGGGGTGGTACCCGCCGCCGACCGGTTTGGAAGACACCGAGAAACAGGGCAAGGAATTTGCCGCGGCGGTCGGGGCTCCGGCCAACGCCACCCTCGATCAGTTGCGTGCTATTCCAGCGCGGAAGATCGCGGCTGCAAAGGCGCCCACCACGTCCGCACCCGATCCCAAAATTCTGCCGGAAAGCCCGACGACGGCGATCGACGGCGGCCGTCAGGCCTATGTCCCGCTTCTGATCGGCGTCAACAATGGCGAGGATTCGCTGCTCAGCTACGGCGACGGCATGAAGAAGGCATTGGCAGGTCTGAAGCCTGACCAGCTTGAGAAGATGCGCAAGGTTTATGGACCCCAGCTTACGGCGGAGGAGGCTGTCCGCCATCAACTGACCGATGGCTTAGCGGCCGCCCCGGCCCGCTGGGTGGCGGTCCGCTGGGCGAAGCATGCACCAGTCTATCTCTATCGCTTCGAACATGGCGATGAATGGCGCATGCCCGAGCGGACGCGCGCGGCCCATGGCGCGGAGGTGTTCTACGTGTTCAAGACGTTGGACAAGAAACTCGACGACCCGCCAGCGCCCACGCCGGGCGACGAAAAGATGGCGGCTGAAGTTCATGTGCGCTGGGTCGCCTTCGCCAAGACTGGTTCACCCAACGGGACTGGTCAGGTGACATGGCCGGCGTATTCCGCCGACAGCGATCCGTGGCTCGTGTTCGGCCAGAAAAACATCGCCGTTCAGCACCATGTGCTGAAACCGCAACTCGATTATTTCGAGGGAGAGATCGCGCCGTTGATCTGGTTGTTCCGGGTCAAGTCCTGGTGGAGCCGGACGTTCGGCTAAAAAGTGGCCGGCAGAGTGGTGTCGCCGGCCTTTATTTCACTTACTTGCCGGGGAGATAGGTCTGCCAAAACGTCACTTCTTCACGTAGCGCCGCCTTGCCCTCGGGAGCGGACGCGAAGATGGCAGAAAAGCCGTGCGGCATACCTTCGTAGAGATCGAGTTCCGCGGTACCGCCCGCCGTCTTGATGGCCTGATAGATACGCACGAAATCGCTCAACAACCATTCCTTGGTGCCGCCCTGGATCAGTGTCGGTGGCCAGCCTTTGGCGAAATCGCCGTAGATCGGGGAGACGTACGGATTCTTCACGTCGGCCGAGTCGACATACTGGGCGATGGACGGCATTACCATGGCGGGATTGAGGATTGGATCGGCGTCCGCCAGCGTCACGCGGCTATCACCGGTATTGGTCAAGTCGACTGCCGGGCAGTTGAGAAACAAGGCTGCCGGTAGCCCAAGGCCCTGGTCGCGGATTTTGAAGGTAACCCCGGCCACGATATTGCCACCGGCGGATCCGCCGAACAGGCCGATATGCCGAGCCGGAGTGCCTTCCTTAAGCAGCGTCTTGTAGACCGCAAGGACTTGATCGGTCACGCGTTGCCATTTGCCCTTCGGAGCAACCGTGTATTCCACCGAAATGACGCGCTTGCCGGTTGCTGCGGCCATGGTGATCGCGTCGCCAAGCGTCGAACTGGCGCTGCCGATGACCCAACCGCCGCCGTGAACGTAGAGCAGCACCGTGCCATCATCTGTGTAGTCCTTCGGTTTCACTTCGATCACCGGCGTGCCACCCATGATCCGGTCGGTTGCAGTAGCGCCGGACTGCTTCAAGACCGCGTTGGTGCGCGGCATCATGCTCTTCTCGTTTTGATCGTAGAGTGCCTTGTATTCCTCGGGCGTGGTCATCGGCTTCTGCCGCGGTGCCAACAGGATGGCCCTGTACCTCTCATATATGGCCGCGGCTTCGGGCGATATCGAACCAGGGATATAGGCACGAAGCGGAGTTGCGGGTTCCGCAGCCGCGGCACTGAGCAGCAGTGCTCCCCCCATAACCGACAACAGGAACCAGGAACGCATCTTCTTCCTCCATAGTTTCTGGACAGTACGGTCGAGGACGTAGAATCCGCATGAGTGATTCAGCCGCTTTCTGAATACTTTCGTAGCCCGACAAACAATGCTCACTTGGCGCCAAAACAATCGCGTGGGAGGAAAGTACAATGCGTCAGTGGATGTTTGCGGCGGCGACCATGTTATTCGTGTTAGCGGCGGCGTCGGCTGCAGACACGCCCCAGGATCTTCGCGAATATGTGCCGAAAACCGTCTCGCCTGAGGCGCAAGCGGTCTACCAACGAATGCTGCCACATGTGAAAGGCCGTTGGGACAAGCATAACAATCCGAAGACCGCTGCCGATTTTCAAAAATTACATGATGCCGACGTGGCCGGTTCGATCGCCGCCAGCGAAGCCAATTTAAAGGCACAGAACGTCGCCATTACCGAGACAACGCTCGGTGGCGTCGGGATCGTGGAAACCCGTCCGCCGCAATATCATGACGACGGCACGGTGATTGTGCGCGTTCACGGCGGCGGTTTTTATCTCGGTTCGGCCCGCTCGTCGGTGTCGATGGACGCCATGATTGCGCTCGCTACCGGCAAGCGGATTCTCTCGGTCGACTACGCCACCGTGCCGAACGGCGATTGGAAGCGCGTCACCGATCAGGTGGTGGCTGTTTACCGCGCCCTGCTGCAACAAGGTTATCGGCCGGACAGTATCGGAATGTTGGGCGATTCGGCTGGTGGAAATATCATTCCCGCCAGCGTTCTGAAACTGCGCGACCAGGGTTTACCGCTGCCGGGAGCGCTGGTTTTGTTTTCGCCCTGTGTCGATCTTGGCCAGCCGGGCGATACCAACATGACCTTGCGGGCTGCTGATCCTGCCATCGACGAAATTGACATCGCGCCGGGCCTTGAGGCCTACGCGCCACGCAGCGAATGGAAGAACCCTTATGTCTCGCCGATCTTTGGTGATTTTTCCAAAGGCTTTCCGCCGACGCTGATCCAGGTCGGCACCAAGGAGGTACTGCTCAGCGATTCCGTACGGCTTTATCAAGCCGTTAAGAACGCGGGCGGTGTTGCCGAGCTCGATGTCTATGAAGGTATGGCGCACGTCTTCCAGGCCTACATGGTGAACACGCCCGAGCAAAAAGCGGCTTTGGCCGAGGTCGGGCGCTTCTGGTCGCACCACCTCAAGCCCACCAAATACTGACGCGGAAATCGTCCGCACGCTCGTACTAGGTAGGCGTCGAAAAGGGATAGTGGAATGGCCAGAGTCGTCGTGGGTTGCGCGTTCGCGGTTGTCATCGCCATGGCGGCCTCGGCTGCGGACCGGCCGTGGATTGACAGAGCGCTCTCGCCGGATGCGCGGGCCGCGTTGGTGGTAAAAGAACTAACGCAGGAAGAGAAGCTTCGCTACGTCCATGGCTATTACGGCGGTAATCTGAACGGGATTCAGCATATCCCACAAGAATGGATCGCGGATCTGCCGAATTCGGCAGGCTACATTCCGCCCATCACCCGCCTGGGGATTCCCGCGCTCAAGGAAACCGATGCTGGCCTCGGCATCGCCAACCACCGGCACATGCGCGAAGGCGACACGGCGACTGCCTTGCCGTCCGGCCTTGCGACCGCGGCGACGTTCAATCCCGCACTGGCGTTTGAGGTAGGCTCGGTGCTCGGGCGGGAAACCCGCGACAAGGGCTTCAATGTGGTGCTTGGCGGTGCCATGAACCTGACGCGCGAACCGCGCGGGGGAAGAAGCTTTGAATATGCCGGAGAAGATCCTCTCCTGGCAGGTATCATCGTCGGCGAGGAAGTGCGCGGGACTCAGGCGCAAGGTGTCGTTTCGACGGTCAAGCATTATGCCCTTAATTTTCAGGAGACGGCGCGCACGTCGATCAGCGCCAATATCGCCTGGTCAGCGGCGCGGGAATCCGATCTGTTAGCCTTCGAACTGGCGATCGAACGTTCCAATGCCGGTGCGGTGATGTGCTCCTACAACCGGGTGAATGGGGTCTACGGCTGCGAGAACTCCTACTTGCTCACCAAAGTGCTGAAACAGGATTGGAGCTTTCCGGGCTGGGTGATGTCCGATTGGGGGGCGGTGCATTCCACGGTGGATGCGGCCAATGCGGGCCTTGACCAGGAATCGGCGTTTCTCGCCGACAGCGCCGATTTTTTCGGCGAGCCGCTCAAAGTCGCCGTGGCCGAGCGCAAGGTCAGCCAAGCCCGCCTCGACGACATGGTTCAGCGCATCCTGCGCAGTGCCTTTGCCGCTGGCGTCATCGATAATCCGCCGCAAAAGGCACCGACCGACCTCAAACGTCACGCAGAGATCGTGCAACGCGCCGCCGAACAGGGGATTGTTCTGCTGAAGAACACCGGTGTCTTGCCATTGGCTGCGAATGCGAAAAGCATTGCCGTGATTGGCGGTCATGCCGATCTTGGGGTGTTGTCTGGCGGTGGTTCGTCCCAAGTCATTCCGATCGGCGACACACCGGAAACCGAAGTTCCTGTTGGCGGACCGGCATTCAAATTCCCCGGTCTCGGCTGGGTGCGCCAGCCGGCGATGGTATTCGACCCGCCTTCGCCTCTGGCCGAAATCAAGCGTCTGGCCCGTGCGGCAAGGGTACGTTTCGCCAACGGCAAGGATATCGCCGAAGCGGTGCGATTGGCAAAATCCTCGGACATCGTGATCGTGTTCGCCAATCAGTGGATGCGGGAGTCCGAAGATGTTTTGGACCTTTCGCTCCCTGACGGTCAGAACGATATGATCGCGGCGGTCGCGGCCACCAACCGGCACACGATCGTCGTTCTACAGACGGGCGGTCCGATATTGATGCCTTGGCTCAATGCCGTTCCAGCGGTCGTGGAGGCTTGGTATTCGGGCAATCGCGGCGGGATCGCAATCGCGAACATCCTGTTCGGCACGGTCAATCCGTCGGGTCGTTTGCCGGTGAGTTTTCCGGCAGGCGAGTACCAGTTGGCGCATCCCGAGATCGTCGGCAAGGGCACAACGACCAATCCCTATGCACCCGGCACGGTGCCCCCGCCGGTCAATGGCGACGCTTTCGAAGGCGCTGATATCGGATATCGCTGGTTCGACAAGAAGGGTAGCAAACCGCTTTTCCCCTTCGGGCACGGCTTGTCCTATACCCAATTCTCCTATGGTGGCCTCAAGCTGGAGGGTGGGGGGGCTTTAACGGTGCGTTTTACGGTGATGAACACCGGCAAGCGTGCGGGCTCGGAAACGGCACAAGTCTATGCCGTTCCGCCGGGCGGCACGGCGGTCAAACGGCTCGTCGGCTGGGCCAGGGTCGAATTGAAGCCCGGCGAAATGCGTGACGTGACGGTGATAAGCGAACCGCGCATCCTGGCTGCCTTCCGGGAAAATCCTGACGGCTGGCATCTGTCGGCGGGGTCCTACGCCGTGGCGGTCGGCGCATCGTCCGAAGACGTGCGGTTGAACGGTAAGGTTGAACTTTCTGGCGCTACACTCAAGCCGTGATATCTAGGAGCGTGCACAAGTTACTTATACGGTCTATCCGCAGAAAACCGCATCACGACGCATCGAATTTATTTTCGTAGCGGCCCCATCAAACTCGGAGCCAATCCGGTACCATTGCAGGGTCAGGGGAGGTAGCTGGGTGGTTATGCTATCCGAAGTTTCGCAGGTGTCGCAGGAGCGATTTCGCGCTGAGCTCGACGCGAGTTTTCGTCTCCCGCTGATTGCCTATTTCCTGAGGCGGGTTGGCGACCGGGCCGAAGCCGAAGACCTCACCCAGGAGGTTTTCTTGCGCATCCTGCGCAATCTGGAAATCATCGATGTGCCGCGCGCGAAAGCTTATGTCTTTACCGCCGCGGCCAATTTGCTGCGTGACCGGGCACGTCAGAAAGCCGTGAGGTTGACGGAGAGTCGCGCCGACCTGGACGGCTCGGCGGCGCCGCTGGCACGCGAATTGATTGAGGAAATCAGTCCCGAGCGCGTATTATTGGGTAAGGAGACGCTGCAAGATGTTTTGGCGGCATTGGGAGAATTGAGCGAGCGGACGCGCGACATCTTCGTGTTATATCGCATTGAGAAGATGAAGCAGCATGAAATTGCGTCGTTGTACGGCCTGTCGCTGAGTGCCGTTGAGAAACACGTGTTGAAGGCGATCGCACATTTGAGCAAGAGGTTTGTACGGCCGTGAGTGCGCTTGGTTTCAATGTGAATGATGACGATGCCCGTTTGGAGGCGGCGGCGGCTTGGCGTCTGCGCGTTGAAGAAGATGAGAGCGTTACCAGTTCGGCAGAATTCCAAACTTGGTTCGCGGAACGCGCCAACCAGGATGCTTATGCGCGCGTGTCCTCGACCTGGGCTGTATTCGACGATTTTACGGCGGCACCAGAGATTATCGCCATTCGCCGCGACGCGCTTCATCGCGCTCGCGCCGCCTCGCGTCATTGGATTTTGTCGCGGCGTCAGATTCTAGGGACGCTGGCGGCTAGCCTCCTTGTTGTAGCAATGGCCGGTATCGGGACGTGGCAATACATGTTCGGGTCGGTCGAATTCGTCACCGGCATCGGCGAGCGTCGGGGTGTGACGCTGAATGACGGATCGCGTCTTTCGCTCGATTCCAACACTGCCGTGCGTGTGGAGTATTCCAAGGCTTTGCGCCGCCTCGTGCTGGAACGGGGCCGGGCCCGCTTCGATGTGGCACATGACGTGAACCGTCCGTTCACCGTGACCGCCGGCAGCGACACTGTGGTTGCAGTTGGTACGTCATTCAATGTCGAGCGGCTGCAGGCGAAGGTGCTGGTGACCCTGATCGAAGGGCGAGTCGTGGTGAAGTCTTCTCCGCCGCCGGCCACGACCAGAGCAAACGAGGCGCCGTCGCCTAAGCCGACGTCTTTGATCGCCGGTCAGGAACTCGTGATGAAGGAGAATGCGCGCCCCGTCATCCGTCCGGCCGATCTTCCGGTGGTGACGGCATGGGAGACCGGCCGCCTGGTCTTCAATAATGAGCCTCTATGCGAGGCCATCGAACGCGTCAACCGTTATACGAATCGCGCGGTCACGGTCGAACCTGAGGTTGCCAATTTGCGCATCAGCGGTGTGTTCAATGCCGGTGATGTAGGTGCTTTCATCGATGCCGTGACGAGTTACTTCCCCGTGACGGCGAGTACTTCAGCCGACAATCACGTCATACTTTTGAAGCGTTCATGAGCGATTGTGATTTTTTTTGAAGAGTCTTGTGCGAGTTCCTCGATGTGAACCGTACTAAGTGCTGACAGACGAGCTGCGCAAGCAAAGCAGCCGATGGCACAAAGGGGAATCGCATGGACACTCGCAACCGCCGAGGGGCATTGTTACTCGGATCGGCATTGGCCGGTCTCTTGTTTGTATCCGGACCGAGCTTCGCACAAGGCGCGCCGGTTTATGAATTCGACATTCCGGCCGAAAAGCTCACTCAAGCGCTCAAGGACTTTTCCGCCGCTTCATCGCAACAGATCGTGTTTTCCGACGATGTAGTCGGCGACCGGAGTGCAATAGCACTTCACGGCCGTTTCACCAGCGAACAGGCACTCGACTTACTTTTGAAGGGCACCGACTTGCACGCCGACCGCAGTAGGGCCGGCGTCATTATGGTGGTGATTCGCCAAAAAAAAGCGGAAAGCCTGCGGAGCGAGGGCCCGCCACCCGCTGACACCGGCGAGTCACTGGAAACTATCGTCGTCACCGGCACCCTGATGCACGGCGTTGCGGCGCCAACGGGTTCGAAGCTTCTGCAGGTGACCCAGGAAGACATCGCAAAACTCGGCGTCACGTCGGCTCCGGAATTGCTCAATACGATTCCCCAGGTCCAGTCGTTCAATACCATCCAGTCACCGAATGCTGACTGGGGTTCGCCAACGACGCCGGTAAACCTCCGCGGTCTCGGAATCCAAGGTTCGGGCACCCTGGTGATGCTGAACGGACATCGCATCGTCGGCGAAGGCGTCCTGCAGACCGCGGTCGATCCCAGCATGATCCCAACCGACATCATCGAGAGGGTCGACGTGCTTCCCGACGGCGGTTCGGCCACCTACGGTTCGGATGCCATCGGTGGCGTGATCAATTTCGTCACCCGAACCAGTTTCGACGGTGTGCAGCTGCGTGCCAAATACGGCAACGCAGATCACTATAATATGCTCACCTACGACGCCACAGCGGGTACGTCGTGGGAGGGCGGATCAGCTGTTGTCAGCTTCTCGCACGCCTATCACGACCCGGTGTTCGGCAAGGATCGCGATTATGTCACGATGAACCATACCGCGCATGGCGGGCCGAACAGCCTGCAGACCTATTGCGGTTACGGCAATATCGCGCTCGGAAGCGTGAATTACGCGGCTCCGGACTTTGGCGTCGGGACCCAGAATACTTGCGACACCACGAATAACCTCAGCATCTATCCGCGGGAAACGCGCAATGCGGTTTTCGGCTATATCGAACAGAAATTGACGCCATCGTTACAGTTCACGATGGACGCGCATTGGACGTCGCGCAATACGACAGTCTACGGCTATTCGGGCCTGTATGATGCGGTCCAAAGCTCGGGAACCATCACCAGCGCCAATCCCTACTTTCATCCGGTCGGCACAGCAACATCCGAGCCGGTTACATGGTCCTATGACCGTTCGCTTGGACCGGCCGTCAGCCCGCATCATTTTACGTCCTATGGCCTCACACCCAAACTGACCTGGGATGTGGATGGGAATTGGCGGATTGTGGCAGAATTCAACTATGGCGAAAGCTTCGCTCATGTTGAGAATCGCGCTGTCATCAATCCCCAAGCTGAAGCCGCTGCTCTAGCTGGCACGACCATAGACACCGCACTTAATCCTTACGATACCTCGATGACAGATGCTTCTGTCCTCGCCAAAATCAAGAACTGGGAACTGGACGGTCGTGGCACGCAAACCCTCGAAGTGGGCCGGTTGGTCGCCGACGGATCCTTGTTCACCTTGCCGGGTGGCGAGGTAAAGCTGGCGGTAGGATCGGAGTACAAGCGTGACTCGCTACAGGTCTCCAACTCCACCGGCCCGATCGGCCAAAATCTTGATCCGGTAAACCAGACGGTCAGCCGCTGGTCTTACGCAGGCTTTTCCGAAGTTCTGGTTCCGATCATCGGCGAGGCCAACGCCTTGCCGTTGGTGAAATCGCTCGATGTTACCGCTTCTGTGCGGTACGACCACTACAGCGATTTCGGCGGCACCACCAATCCGCGCTACGGCCTGACTTACAAGCCGATCGACGATCTCAGCATCCGCGCCAGCTATCAGACGGCATTCCATGCGCCGGGCCTGGCAGATAACAACAACACTATCTCCACCTACGTCCAGGCCCTGCCAGTCAGCCCGTACTACAAGCCCAGTGGCAACCCGCTCGTTGACCTGATGAATTTAATGCGCAAGACGGTCTACGTGTCCGGCGCGGGAGACGATCTCAAGCCTGAAACCGCCAATATGTACTCGATCGGCGGCGACTATCAGCCGAACGAGATCCCCAACCTCAAGCTCGACTTGACGTACTGGTGGACGAGCTACAAGAACATTGTCGACATCGTACACCCCGGTGCGCCGGACTATTTCTCCAATGCGGCTTGGTCGAGCACTTACATCATCAATCCGACTTTGGTGCAGCTTCAGGGCCTGCTGGCCGGCGTTCCGCTCACTGGAATCACAAGCCTGTCGTCACTTTATGCCAACGGCGCATCGCCCTATATCTTCATTGATGCGCGGCTGCATAACATCGGGGCTGTCACGGCGGCGGGCCTCGACTTCAATGCATCCTATGCCCATGACGTGCCGTTCGGCACGCTGTTCGGTAGCGTATCGGGCAGCTACAAGCTGCAGCGCGACCAGCAGCTGATTTCGGGCTCCGGGTTTGTCGATTATCTCTCGAACGGAACGACTTCACCTCTCGGCGCCATCGCCATGCTGGGCCTCATGTCCGGACCGTACACCGGGAGCATGGCGGTGAAGTACAGCGCTGGTTACGACGTGCCGTCTTCCTCCACGCTCAACTCGCTTTATCACCAGACGCGGGTGGATTCCTTTACAACGGTAGACCTCTACTTCAGTGCGGATCTGGGCCAACTTGCGGTGATCAAAGACACCGAGCTGACGCTCAACATCGACAACGTACTCGACGCCGATCCGCCCTATTCCAACTCGGGATCAGGGATTGGCTACACCAATGGCGGCACGATCGGGCGCCTGATCTCGTTCGGCATCAGGGCGAAGTTCTGATGCGTTCAAATCCCCGCCAACAGATCGCGGCGGGCCGTCTCTGACTATCTCATTCGGCGCTCCGTCAGAAGCGCCGAACTTCTTCCGCCCGCCCTTGTCGGCGGTGGTCTGTTTGCGCCCGGTGGTGATCTCGTCATGGTTCCGTTCAAGCTCAAAGCGCTGTCGCGCATTTTGATGGTCTGCTGCGCGGCTGTGGTGGCCACTGGTGACGCGGTTGGATCAGACGCGTTAGTCGACGGCTTTCGCCAGCCGCCGGCGTCTGCCAAGCCACGGGTCTGGTGGCACTGGTTGAACGGGAATGTTTCCCAGGCAGGTATCGCGCGGGATCTGGCCTGGATGCACAGCATCGGGATCGGCGGCGTCAACGTCGTGGATGCGGCCTATCAGACGCCGCAGGTGGTCGACAAGCGCGCCGTATTCATGAGCGCGGATTGGCAGGAGGCCTTCCGGCTCGCTGCCAAAACGGCTTCCGGATACGGCATGGAATTTGGCGTCGATTCCTCTCCGGGGTGGAGCGAAACCGGCGGGTCGTGGGTCAAACCGGAACAGGCGATGAAGAAGCTCGTTTGGAGCACGACCGTCGTCGAAGGCGGCCACCGCTACAACGGGCTTCTTCCGCAGCCGCCGTCGAACGCCGGCCCCATTCAAAACGTACCGATCGGCTATGGTGGATTGTCGGATGCGCCCAAAAGCCAGTCCGTCAAGTTCTACCGCGACAGCGTGGTCGTCGCTTACCGGGCGGTGGCCGAGCCCTTGCCGGCAACAGCAATCTCCGCCAACGGTGCAATCGACGGCGCCAGTCTCAGCGATGGCGATCTGACCAATGGCCCGACGCTGATCCCGCCGGCCGGCAACAAGCAGGCGTGGCTCGAACTTGCCTATGCTCGCCCGGTGTTGATGCAAGGCCTCACGCTTGCCGCGGATGCCACCGGCGTCACTGGCTTCGGCGTGGAGGTTTCCGCCAGCGATGATCGCCGGACGTGGCGCAAGATCGCCGATATAAACTCGGTCAAGCTGGTGCAGCACACCGTGTCATTTGCACCGACCACGGCGCGTTATTTGCGCTTGGTATTCTCGCCAAGTCCGCCCAGCTGGCTTCAGAGCATGGCAGCGACCTTCGCGCCCGGTGCCGACATCGCGGCCTTGCTCAAGCGGATTTCTGGCGCGCCGGGGCCGCTTGCCTATCATGTCCATGAATTGGTCGTACACAACGGTGCGACCGTGCATGAAGCCGAAGTCAAGGCTGGTTTCTCCTTTGCCCCCGATACCTACGCACTGGCCACGCCCGTAAATGTCGCGCCCGGCTCCAGCGTAGCTTCGGCGGATGTCCGCATCCTCAGCGGTCTGATGCGGCCGGACGGTTCACTCGACTGGACGCCGCCGCTGGGGCGCTGGGTCCTGCTGCGCTTGGGCTATTCTCCGACCGGCCAGGAAAACCGCCCGGCTTCGCCCGAAGTGACGGGATTGGAGGTCGACAAGCTCGATCCCGTTTCCGTGCGCGACTACATGCATGCGTATCTCGGCATCTTTCAGTCGACCCTCGGCGCCGACGGTCGTGCAATTCCAGGGTTGGATGCGCTCACCGTCGACAGCACGGAAGTCGGCGCGCAGAACTGGACCGACAACATCCTCACCGAATTCCGCCGACTGCGTGGTTACGACCCGGCACCTTGGCTGCCGACGCTAACAGGCGTTGTGATCGCAACGCCGGTGCAGAGCGACAAATTCCTCTGGGATTTCCGTCATACGATCGCGGAGCTTTCGGCCCAGGGCCATTATGGCGTGATCGCTGAAGCGGCGCACGGCATGGGCCTCACGGTTTACGGCGAAGCGCTTGAAGATTTCGTGGCGACACCGTCCTTCGGCGACGAAATCGATATGCGCCGTTACGCCGACATTCCAATGGCCGCCATGTGGTCCTATGGCCGCGGACAGACGGCGCGCGAGGTCTTCATTTCGGATATCACGGGAGCGGCATCGGTTGCGCACATCTACGGACGCAATCTGGTGGCGGCCGAGTCGCTCACCTCAGCGGTGCAGTTCTGGACGCAATCGCCGCGCGACCTCAAGCCGATCGTCGATCTCGAGTTTGCGCTCGGCGTCAATCGCATCGTGATCCATTCGTCAGTGCATCAGCCGGAAGAGCGAAAGCCCGGCATCGCTATGATCGTGGGGCAATATTTCAATCGCCACGAGACATGGGCACCGCAGGCCAAGCCGTGGATCGACTACATCGCGCGCAGCTCCTATCTGCTCCAGCAGGGCACGCCGGTGAAGGACATCGCCTATTTTTACGGTGAAGATGGACCGATAACTAGCCAATTCGGCGACAAGAGCGCCGAAGTTCCGACCGGCTACGGCTTTGATTTCGTCAACGCCTATACGCTCGCGCACCAATTCACCGTCGCCGACGGAAGTCTCGTGGCCAAATCCGGTATGCGCTATCGCGTGCTATATCTCGGCGGCAACAGCGCCCACATGACTCTGGCGGTCTTGGCCCGCTTGCGCGATCTGGTGTGCGACGGCCTCATTCTTGTCGGCCGGCGTCCCGAGGGTTCACCGAGTCTTGCGGATGATGGGGCGGCGTTCGATGCGCTTGCCGACGAGCTTTTCGGTAAGTCGGGCGAGGGTGGCATTCGTGCTGTAGGGCGTGGACACGTCGTCACCGGCGGCTCACTGGCGGACGGCCTTGCCGCATTTGGCATCAAGCCCGATTTCACTTACACCAAGTCCGATGACGCTAAGATGCTGCTGGCCCTTCACCGGCATCTCAAGGATGGCGAACTCTACTTCGTCAGCAATCGCAAAGAGCGACCGGAAGAGGTGGTGGCAAGCTTTCGCGTGTCTGGATTATTGCCGGAATTATGGAATGCCGGAACGGGGGCGATCTCTTCCGTCTCCTATCGGATGACCGGTAAACGAACGGACGTCCCGCTGTCGCTCAAAGCCAATGAAGCGGTCTTTGTTGTATTCCACAAGCTCACGAAGATGCCGTTTCAAACCATTGCGCGCCCGGTCGAAAATACCCTGACGACGTTATCGGGGGGGTGGCAGGTGGCGTTTCCACCCAATCTCGGCGCGCCTGCCAGTGCCTCGCTTCCGGCGCTTCGGTCCTGGAGCGAAAATGCCAATGACGGCGTAAAATACTTCTCGGGCCAAGCGACCTATAGCAAGAGTTTCGACCTCACCGCTTTGTCGAAAGGCAAGCATCTGTGGCTCGACCTCGGTGACGTGCACGAACTCGCGGACATCACGCTCAACGGCAAGCATCTTGGAACGCTGTGGAATCCGCCGTTCCAGATCGACATGTCGGGTGCTGTTCGGCGTGGTCGCAATCGGCTTGAAATTTGTGTCACCAATCTCTGGGTCAATCGGCTGATCGGCGATGCGCAGCCGGGTGTGGGCGTCAAATACACATTCACGACGATCCCAACCTACAAGCCGGACGCCCCGCTACGCGTCTCAGGACTTTTGGGCCCGGTGCGGATTTTCGAGCGCGGCCCGGACGGTCGTACGGCAATCGATCAAACATCATGGTGATGACGGTGCTTCAAGGCCAAATTGCAGTTCTAGATATAGGCAAGACGCTAGCGAAGATCTCGGTATGGGCGCCCGATCGCACGCTGGTTGCAAGTTTCAGCCGTCCCAATGTCCGGCGGGTTTCGGCCCGAGGCTATCTCTGTCTCGATGTTGAAGGCATCGAGACATGGTTGATCGACACCTTGCACAAGCTGCCGGAGCCCGGGGCCATTGAGGCGATCATTCCGGTCGGCCACGGCGCGTCGGCGTGTTTGGTGGACGAGGATGGCCTGACGCTTGAACCGCTAGATTACGAGGCGGATATGCCTGCGAACCTGCGGGCCTCCTATCTGGGGCAGCGCGATGCTTTCGCGGTGACCGGTTCGCCGGCACTGCCGTTGGGCCTCAATCTTGGCGCCCAGTTGCACTGGCTGGAAAGCATTGCGCCGGAAGTTTTCCGCAAGAGCCGCATCATACCGTGGCCGCAATATTGGTCGTGGCGGCTTGGCGGCGCGATGGCGAGCGAAGTCTCGAGCCTTGGCTGCCACACCGATTTGTGGAGCCCGCGCGATGGCAAACCGTCGCCATTGGCGACAAAACGCGGTTGGGCGAATCGCTTGGCGCCGCTCCGCCACGCTGGCGCCGTGCTTGGAACCGTTTCCGACGAATGGCAACGGCGCGCGGGGCTGGACAAGACCTGCCGCGTGTTGTGCGGCTTGCACGACAGCAACGCGGCGCTGCTGGCGGTGCGCGGTCATCCCGAAACGCGCGACAGCGACTGTACTGTTATTTCGACGGGCACATGGTTCGTCATGATGCGGCGTCCGGGCGCCGGGACGGTACTCGATCTTTCCGCGCTCGACGAGAAGCGCGACTGCCTCATCAATGTCGATGTCGAAGGCGTTGCGGTGCCGTCGGTGCGCTTCATGGGCGGCCGGGAGACCGAGATTCTGGAAGCGGCGGAAAATGGCCAGCTCGATGTTCAGGCGCATGTCGGCCAGCTCATCGCGGCCGCGAAGAAGATGGTGGCGGCAGGGATCATGGCGATCCCGTCGTTCCAGCAGGGCGTCGGTCCGTTTCCCGGCCACAAAGGTCATTGGATTGGCGCACCCGCAGATCAAATCGAACGCCGTGCCGCCGCCGGCCTCTATCTGGCGCTGATGGCCGATACCTCGCTCAAGATGATCGGCGGCAACGGCCCGATCGTCCTCGAGGGCCGCTTCGCCGGTGATCCCGTGTTCACGGGCGCACTCGCCGAACTTCGTCCCGGCCAGGAGGTATTTCTTTCCGACGCGAAGGACAGCGTGCCGTTCGGCGCGATGCGCTTGGTCGATCCCAACCTGCCGCCGCATGCTCCGCTGATCCGAGCAACACCGCTCGGCTTCTCGATCGAAGACTACGCCGCAAAATGGCGGGCGCAAATCTAAACAAAACGGCCGATATCGGGCAGTTCCACAGGAGGAAGCCACTATGAACATAACGTCCAGGTACCAAGCGGCGAGAGAAGTCTATGCCGCGCTGGGTGTGAACACCGACGAAGCGTTGAAGAAGCTGGACAGGATTTCCATCTCGATCCAATGCTGGCAGGGCGACGACGTCGGCGGCTTCGAATCCGTAGGTGCGGCCTTGACCGGCGGCATCCAGGCCCCAGGCAATTATCCCGGCATGGCACGGACCATCGACGAACTGCGCGCCGATGCCGAGAAGGCGATCAGCCTGATCCCCGGCCGCCATCGCTTCAACCTGCATGCATCCTATCTCGACAGCGCCGGCAAGAAGGTCGATCGCGACACGGTCGAGCCAAAGCATTTCCAGAGTTGGATCGATTGGGCCAAGCAGGTCGGCATGGGCCTCGACTTCAACCCGACCTATTTCTCGCATCCCAAGGCGGCCGACGGCTTTACGCTCGCCCACGCCGACAAATCCATTCGCGATTTCTGGATTCGGCACGGCATCCAATCACGCAAGATCGGCGCCGAAATAGGCCGCCAGCTTGGGTCCACCTGCGCCACCAATTTCTGGATGCCGGACGGCTTCAAGGACATCCCGGCCGACCGTCTGGCTCCTCGTGAGCGGATGGCGGATTCGCTCGACCAGATCTTCGCCACCAAGATCGATCCCAAGTTGAACGTGGATTCGGTGGAAGCCAAGCTGTTCGGCATCGGCCTCGAAAGCTACACAGTCGGCAGCCATGAGTTCTATATGGGTTACGCGGTGTCGCGTCAGACACACCTGACGCTCGACTCCGGCCATTTCCATCCTACCGAAGTGATCTCCGACAAGATCAGCTCGGTCCTGATGTTCTGTCCCGGCTTGGTGCTGCACGTTTCCCGTCCGGTGCGCTGGGATTCGGACCATGTCGTGCTACTCGACGATGAACTGCAGGCGATCGGGCGCGAGCTGGTGCGCTCGGGCAAACTCGACAAGGTGCATATCGGCCTCGACTACTTCGACGCCTCGATCAATCGCGTTGCGGCTTGGGTGGTCGGTACGCGCAATATCCTGAAGTCGCTGCTGGTCGCATTCCTCGAACCCAGCGCCACGCTGCGCAAGGCGGAACTGGAAGGCGATTACACCGTCCGCATGGTGCTGAGCGAAGAACTCAAGTCGCTGCCGTGGTCGGCTGTGTGGGATTACTGGTGCGAAACGAAGTGCGTTCCGGTTGGTCCCGCTTGGCTCGACGAGGTCAAGGCCTACGAAAAGACCGTCCTCAGCAAGCGTTGAAATCATAGGAAGATCAGGGCACCGACATGACCGCCGCCGTAAATGCACCACTCGGCATTCTCATATTCACCGCCGGGGGATTGGCAGGGGCGGTGTTTTACCTCCCGTTCCAGAAGGTCAAACAATGGGCTTGGGAAAGCTATTGGCTGATCTACGCGCTGGTCGGTTTGGTCGTGGTTCCCTGGGTCTTGGCCTTGACGACATCGCCGAACACGCTGGCGGTACTGGCGGCGGCGCCGCAGAGCGAGATCATCTCGTGCTTTCTGTGCGGCGCTGCCTGGGGCCTCGGTGGTCTCACCTGGGGTCTGATGATCCGCTATCTCGGCGTCGGACTTGGGCTCGCCATGGGCGCCGGTCTCACCTCGGCGGTGGGAACGCTTTTGCCGCCGCTGTTCAAGGGCGGCGCGGCAGTGACCGCGATGTTCAGCACGGCGTCCGGGCTCGTCTCGGTTGGTTCGGCGCTGGTGTCGCTGCTCGGCATCGTGTTCGTCGGCTTGGCGTGCATGTCCAAGGAAGGCGAGCTTTCCGAGGCGGAGAAGAAGAAGTCGGTTGCCGAGTT